>NZ_JAUPTE010000078.1:0-31656 GCF_036701705.1 Microcoleus sp. w1-18aA5
CAGTAAAACCGGAGTCAAAATCCTCCAAAGGTTTACCCTACATACTCCGACGCCTTTTGTCAATGGGGGAACTTCAGTTTAACCGAGATACCTTTTGTCTTTGAGGAAGACCTAGAATCGGTGACTGAAGTCTGCCAACGGCTGGTCTATGGTGATGAACCCCATATTTTTTCATACAACCGCAATTACACCAACGATCGCAACATTGTGCACTGCGAGTGGTATAACTCCAGTCTCAGGGACGAATCGGGACGGATGATTTCGGTGTTATCGCTGGTGCTGGATGTGACAGAGCGGAAGTATGCCGAACAAGAACGAGAACAACTGTTAGAGCGCGAACGTATTTACCGTTCTCAGGCAGAAGCCGCACAGCGCCAACTGGCAACTATTTTTGACACGTCTCCGGTGGGACTTGCCCTGTTAGATGCCCAGCAGCGATTTATTGCTATTAATGAAGCATTAGCAGAAATTAATGGATTAACCCGCGAGCAACACTTAGGACATTCCATTTCAGAACTTTTTGGTCAATTCGATCCCCAAGTAGTTGAAGTCTTTCATCAGATATACACCACAGGAAATCCCTTCACTTCACCCAACTTTGCGGTGAATGTTCCCGGACGCAGCGATCGCCGTCCCGGCTATTACAACGTTTACTATCTTCCGACTGTTAACTTTAATAGCCAGGTAGAAGGCGTTCTAGTCTATGTGGTAGATGTGACGGAACGGGTGCAGTTAGAACATGCCCAACGCTTTCTCTCTGAGGCAAGTGCGGTGCTGGCATCCTCACTTGATTATCAAACAACTCTAGAGCAAGTCGCGCAGCTTACAGTGCCGGAATTAGCGGACTGGTGTACGGTTCACATCATAGAAGAGGATGGTGCGATCGAGCAGATTGCGGTTGCTCACATTAACCCTGCCAAGCTGGAATGGGCATATCAGATGAGAGACAAGTATCCTCTGAACCCAGATGACCCTCGCGGTGCTGCATTGACCTTGCGAACTGGGGAATCTGATTTGGTGCCAGAGATTCCCGATGAACTATTGGTACAGGCAGCCCGTGACCCAGAGCATTTAGAGATTCTGCGGCAGGTTGGATTCAAATCGGTAATGACGGTGCCACTACGAACTCAGGCACGAATTCTAGGGGCCATTTCCTTTATCTCAGCCGAATCTGGACGACGGTATACCTCAGCAGATTTGCAACTGGCAGAGGAATTGGCGCGTCGTGCTTCCTTGGCGATCGACAATGCTCAGTTATATCGGTTAGCTCAACGCGATCGCGCAAAAGCAGAAGCCGCTAACCGGATTAAAGATGAATTTTTAGCCGTATTGTCCCACGAGTTGCGATCGCCCCTCAATCCGATTCTGGGCTGGACAAAATTGCTACGAACAGGGCGACTAGATACCACAAAAACCCAGCAAGCGCTGGAAACGATCGAACGCAACGCCAAGCTGCAAGCCCAATTAATTGAGGACTTGTTGGATGTCTCGCGCATTCTGCAAGGAAAAATGACGTTAAACGTCGCTCCTGTGAATCTAGCGGCAATGATTGAGGCTGCACGGGAAACGGTACGACTAGCAGCCGAAGCCAAACACATTCAAATCCAAACTACATTTAATCCTATTTCAGGAACGGTTTCAGGCGATAGTAATCGCCTCCAACAAGTAGTCTGGAACCTCCTCTCCAATGCTGTGAAGTTCACCCCAACCGGAGGACGTATCGACGTGCAACTAGAGCAGGTTGGTATGTACGCTCAGATTCGAGTCAAAGATACTGGAAAAGGCATCCAACGAGAGTTCTTACCCCATGTGTTTGACTACTTCCGTCAAGAAGATGGCACCATAACCCGACAATTCGGCGGATTGGGATTGGGACTAGCGATCGTCCGTCATTTTACCGAACTGCATGGAGGAACCGTTCAAGCAGACAGCTTAGGACAGAACTTAGGGGCTACATTTACCATCCGGCTACCGTTAAACATCGTAGAACCGGAGCCCTCTTCTGATGACAGGCATCCAGAAAGTGCGGCAGACTTAGCAGGTATTCAGGTCTTGGTTGTGGACGACGATGCAGATATGCGGGAGTTAGCAGCATTCACCTTGATGCAATCTGGCGCACAAGTTGCCACAGCAGCTTCGGGGGCACAGGCGTTGACCCTCCTGAATCAATCTCTCCCCGATCTACTTTTATGTGACATTGGGATGCCAGAGATGGATGGTTATGCCCTGATTCGGCAAATTAGAAAGTGGTCCCCCCAACAGGGAGGCACGATTCCTGCGATCGCACTTACTGCCTATGCTGGGGAGATCAATCAGCAGCAAGCCTTAGCTGCCGGATTTCAGATCCATATCTCCAAGCCTGTCGAACCTGATGAATTGGTACAAGCGATCGCCCGTTTGCTAAGACACTAAATGATTTGAGGATTAGCTATCATGCTGCTTGGAATTGATTTAGGAACAGGCTCTGCTAAGGCATTGCTCCTAGCGACAGACGGAACCACTATAGGTGAAGCATCAACATCCTATCCTGTTCATGCACCCCAACCTGGATGGGCTGAGTCGGAACCAGAAGATTGGTGGTTAGCGGTTGCCTCGGCTGTTAGGAAGGCAGTGGGAAATCACGCTCAAGAGGTACAGGCGATCGCACTTTCAGGGCAAATGCACGGTGTTGTCCTAGCTTGGGAGTCGGGTCAGCCCCTGCGTCCTGCTATCCTCTGGGCAGATACTCGCTCTAGTGCCACGCTGAACACTTATCATTCGATCGATGTGGCTATTCTAGAGCGCTTGGGCAACCCGATTACGGCTGGAATGGCCGGCCCCACTTTGTTGTGGCTACGAGAACACGAGGCTAATGTCTACACCGAAGCGCGTTGGGCACTCCAGCCCAAAGATTGGCTGCGGTTACGGATGACTGGAGAAGTTGCAACCGAACCATCTGATGCTAGCGGTACTTTGCTTTACGATGTTGTGTCGGATAACTGGGCAGAGGATGCAATCTTAGCCCTGAATCTACGCTATGATTGCTTACCAAAAATTATCCCCTCTAGTGCGATCGCAGGCTACCTAACAACTATTGCTTCTGAGCATCTTGGCTTAAGAGTTGGCTTACCCGTTATTGCTGGTGCGGCGGATACGGCAGCGGCGGCACTTGGCAACGGGCTACTAGAGCCTGGTTTGGTTCAACTAACGATCGGCACAGGCGCTCAAATCATTACACCTCGATCGCAACCAATTATCGATCGTCATGGTCGTACCCATCTCTATCGAACCGCCCTACCTAACCAGTGGTACACCCTTGCAGCAATGCAAAATGCCGGGTTAGCGCTTGAGTGGGTGCGAGGTATCCTCGGCTTGAGCTGGCAGGAAGTCTATACTAAAGCGTTTTCTGTTCCCCCAGGATGTGAAGGGTTGACATTTTTGCCCTACCTCACGGGTGAGCGAACTCCACACCTTGATCCATATATACGTGGGGCATGGGTAGGGCTTGGACTTCATCACACACAGGCGCACCTGATGCGATCGGCTTTAGAGGGAGTTGCTTTTGCCTTGCGACAAGGTTTTGAGGCACTGGAGGCAACAGATTTTAAAGCGACAGAACTGCGTTTAGCAGGCGGTGGAACGGCAGAAATGCCTTGGAAGCAATTACTGACTGATGTATTGAGAATACCCCTCTATGCAACTACAGTTGCTGCGGCTTCCGCGCGTGGTGCTGCTCTACTGGCGGGTATAGGAATTGGTGTATACGCAGATGCTAATGACACCACCAAACTGGCAGCCACACCAATGCTTGCTGCCACTCCCCAATCAGTTGATCCAATCCTAGAAGAGGCTTGGTTTCGATATCAATCGCTTTATCCACGACTTAAAAAAACTTGATAGGAGTTATGCCTCAAGGAGGACGTGCTAGAACCTATCCACAATTTATTCTTAAGCTAAGACTCTTTAACATCAGTCAAATAAAATAACTAACTTTACTACAAGAGGAGGTAGATATTACATGAACATATTAGCTGGAATTAAGCTACCAAAATCAGCCGAGAGTTCAAATGTATATATACGGTGTAATGAATCTGCATCTATAAGCTACCAAGAAGATGACAAAAAAGTTGTTTTATCTCATGGTGGTGTTGTATCCTCAAATTCTTACTTTAATTCGTTTTACGAGAGATATTATACTCAATATACAACTCTTAGCTCTATCTACTATGTGCTAAAACTTGAAGGCGACTTTAAAGTTTGTGTTTACAGAGAATTTGATGGACAAAAAAACAAAGAAATAATTTCTGAAGAGAGCTTTGAGAAATGTCAATTCTCTGAGCCTGTAAAAATCTCACCAATAAATCTCCTTCAAGGCAAAAAAGCGGGCAGAATATATTTTGAAATAACTTGTTCTAGTGAACAGGGCGAATTTAAAGGGGCATGGATAGCAACTGATGAACGTAAAACTAGAGAAGTATCATTGGGGATTGTCATTTGCACCTTTAAAAAAGAGGACTTCATACAAAATACATTAACTGCAATTTTTCAAGATGAATTACTAGAAACCAAGGACTTTAAAGTATTCGTTGTTGATAATGGTAGAACTTTAGATGAAGCTGATTTCGGAAAGCCAAAAATGAGGCTAGTTCCTAATATAAATGCGGGTGGAAGCGGTGGCTTTACCAGAGGGTTGGTCGAAGCTTTAGAGGAAAACAAATATTCTCACTTTTTGCTTATGGATGATGATATAGAGTTAGAAAGTGAATGTATTTATAAATTATTTCCTTTGTATGAATACGCCAAGTCTGATTTTGCTGTAGCCGGTGGACTGCTAAATTTACAGAAAAAGCATATGTTGTATGAAGCAGGAGCATCGTACAACGCCTATTCTAAAACTAGAGGATTTGGGCCTGGGGCATTAATTGCTTTAAATTATAATATCGATTTACGAGATTCTAATTCTCTCAACAGGTTGCTCAAGGAAGAAGATGTAGACTATGGCGGATTTTGGTTTTTCTCTTTTTCTAAGGAACTTGTTGAACAAACTCAATTACCGCTGCCTTTATTTATCAAAATAGATGATGTAGAGTTTGGTTTAAGAATAAAAGAGTTGGGCAATAACATTGTAGCTTTTCCATCAATGGCGGTGTGGCATCAACCAGCGGTGGCCAAGAATGTAAATTGGGAAAATTATTATTATATCCGCAATGATTTAATAGCTTATTCCATCCATTATTCTCCAGAATACATGGATGCAGTTCAGCATTTGACAAAAGTCATTCTTCAGGCTTTAGCAAAATTTGATTATAATCATGTAGAGATGGTTGTAAAAGCTTTTGAAGACTATCTAAAAGGGCCAGATTTTATCAAAAACTCTGATCCAGAAACCTTTCACATGAGCATTGTAAACCTTAGTAAAAGCTATAATAACCAAAATGAGGTAGATAAATTAGCTGGTACTAACCTTTTGACTAGGTGGTTTAAAGTTGCTGCTGAAGGTATTAATGAATGGTCATCCGTAAGTACACAATGGAAAAGTGCTTCAAAGGAAATGACATCTACTATATTTTGGCAGCAATACCTTGGGCTAAACAACTAGAACTGAAAGCCTCCATTGGTTGATGGTTGACAGCTTCGACTGCCAGCAACTCAACAATCCACCACAAAAGCGCCTTGGGATTAATTGTGGTAGTTGACACTCCCCCGTCACAGCGTAGGGCTGTTTCGGGACAACCACGGGGGATTGCCCCTATGGAAAACTAGGCTTTTGTAGGGGCGGTGCCAAGAGTGCCCGCCCTCACCCACAGATGATGTCATGGGCATTTCAGGCATCGGGGCAACCACGGGGGGTTTGCGCCTACAAGAAAATGCAACAGCCCTGCCGCATTAGGGCATTCCCACTTTCTGATATCCAATGAAAGCCAATTTACAACAGATTGCTAGCTTATAGACGACAATAGCCGCATTTAGAAAACCAGTTTTTTAGATGTTGAGGATTAATTAAATAAGCGTGCGAAGTGCGACCCGGATTGGGTATCAGATGGAAGCAACTTGAGTTAAATGATGACATAATCTTCGCCCACAACAGATTGAGTGACCTGTGGTTCCGGCTCTACTGGGTCGCTGTAATGAGTGTCAATGTGTTTGATGAAACTTTCCCGATAAGCTTTGAGATGCGAGTTAAGTGCTTCGAGATCCTGCTCTCCTGTCGCGAAACCCCTCTCTCTTCTGAAGTGACCGGATTCCTTAACAAAAGCCATGTCAACTTGCCACAAAGCTTTATCAATCGGGCGATATGCCAAATCAACAATATCGTAAGCTGCGAATCCTTGGGACTTCATAAAACTCATTACATCATACATCTGACCGAACAAAGTAACTTCTACAATTACATATTCAGTCTGCTGCAAAATCTCAGTGGCTCCCGCTAAAACATCTAATTCCTGTCCGTCTACATCGACTTTAATTAAATACGGGCCTGGCAAGTTTCTTTCCCTGCATATTCCATCGAGGGTAATTGCTGGTATGTTTCTCAAATAAGGATTGGTGCTGTCAGTAGCGAGATTTTCATAAAGTGAAGAATGCAACATAGAGGGACAGACGTTAAGCGTGAAAACTCCAGCTTCTTTGGTCGCTGCCGCAATAATGTATTCTGCACTTTTGAGCTTGCGGCAAATTTTGGCTAGATAAGGTTCATTTTCGGCGATGGGTTCAATTAGCAAATGTCGCGCATCGGGGAAAGTTTCGTAAAGGTTAAAAGTTCCCAAGGCGGCACCGACATCAATCACAGTTCTTGGTTGAAAACCTAATTTTTTAGCCAGCAGCAAGCTGCCTGACATGGAGTTTCTGAGAATTCCTGTTTGTTGGTTCACAATTTTTTTTCTACTTTTTTGAAGGTATAGAAACGAAATGTTAAATGTGTGGAAATTTGGGTTAGTTTTTCACTTTCAAATATTTCACTATTCTCTACATTTTTTTAGTAAGAGGCTTTTGGGTCTGTTCCACAAAAGAATTGATTTGTAATGGAACAGGCCGAAAAGCTTCTGAGATTGTTGCTAAATGTGAGTCAACCCAACTTGCTACTATTTCGCGGATTTCTGCGCCTTGTTTTCCGGTTCGACAGATTGCAAAGCTTCGTCGAGAATTGCCCGTGCTTCTTCGGCTTTACTTCTAGCTTCTCGATAGCGGACGTTAGCTTGAGCAAAGTTTTTGAGAACCTTGAAACCATCTTTCAAACGACCAATTTCCTCGGCACTCACAGCCTCATCTGTAAACAAAATGTCGATCGCCGCCCGGATTTTGAGGGCTTCTTCGCGGGATTCCATGACTTTCAATTTGAGACTTGCCAAATTGCTCAAAATCTGGACTGCTTCTGTAATCGCGTCCTCGCCGTCAGACGCAGCATCTTCGATATCCTTAACTTCAACAAACTGCTTGGGCCCAAATCCCTCCACGAGTTCCGTAGGCAGTTTGCCCTCATCCATGAGATCCATCAGCCGATCCATCGCTTCTTCGCGGGCTTTGGCTGAATCTTTCCCTTTGACAGTTAAAATAATTTCGGGGCTTTGAGGAAGTGTATAGCGAACCATATTTTGACAGCCTGTGCGCGAAAACAATTGAATGATATTTTATCTTTATTCGATCGCCAGTTGCAGCTATCAATCCGCTCCATTACCAACCGCTTGCCAAAACTTGACACATATACACTCAAAAGGAACCCTCGACAATGAAAGATAAATTTCTTAACTTTCTCAACTTGATTTTAGTAGCTGATGTATTTTTCGTCTTTGCCATTTTTGGGTGGTTTGTGATCGCCGTAGCAGGTCGATCGACCGGGGTGAATCTCGGTTTTGATTTGTGGTACAGTCTCTGGCAGCCCGTATTTAATCCCGCCCTGGGAATTCTTATGGGTGGTGCTATTCTCAGCGGTATAATTAACCAAGTTTCTAAACGCCTCAATTCCAAGTAAAATTGATGTTTTGTTGGAGACGGCGATTGGCGATGCTACGCAAGTTAGCGATCAAACTTGTAGGGCGCGTCAGAGATGAGGCACTAAATTAGGTCGATGAAGCTTGAAAATACATAAGTAGTCAAAAACGAGTGAAACGCTCCCCGAAGGAGCGATGTCTTATGAAAGCAATCACAAAAGTTATCAGAGCTTTACATTCTGTTACAGAGTAAACTTGATTTTCGCCTACGTATTTACGTCGAAAATCACGATTGGACGATCGGCATCTAAAAATATCAACTCATATTCAGAGTAACAAAAGTCGGGCATTAATTATGGGAGAACAAAAATGTATCGGTATCCTCACTAGCGGGGGTGACTGTGCAGGCTTAAACGCAGTTATTCGAGCCGTTGTCCACCGCGCAACGGGAACTTACAATTGGAAAGTGATGGGGATTCGTCAAGCCACCAACGGATTGATGAGTCGTCCCCCGGAAGCAATTCCCTTGGATATTGAGAAAGTAGACTCGTGGCTCACCATTGGCGGTACGATGCTAGGCACGACAAATAAGGGCGACCCTTTTGCTTTCCCGATGCTGGATGGGACTATACGCGATCGTACTGAGGACATCATCGAAGGCTATCATCAACTAGGTCTGGATGCCTTAATTGGCATTGGTGGCGATGGCAGTCTTGCCATTCTCAGGAAGATTGCTCTACAAGGCAATTTGAATTTAGTTGCTATTCCTAAAACTATTGATAATGATGTCGGAATTACCGAGCGTTCCATCGGTTTTGATACTGCTGTCAATATTGCCACTGAAGCACTCGATCGCTTGCATTTTACTGCTGCCAGTCACAGTCGCGTCATGATTGTTGAAGTCATGGGACGCGACGCTGGACATATTGCGATCAGTGCCGGAATTTCTGGGGGAGCTGATATAATTCTGATTCCCGAAATCCCTTACAAAATTTCTAATATCTGCGCCCAAATCCAAGAACGCCAAGACCGGGGGAAAAACTACTGTTTAATTATAGTAGCGGAGGCAGTTCGCACTGAAGAAGGCGAGTTAGTAATGCACACAAATCGCTTAAGTCAAAGTCGATTAGGCGGAATTGGTCAGTATTTAGCTGATACAATTTCTGAGTGCAGCGGTGCAGAAACTCGCGTCACTGTTTTGGGACATATTCAACGCGGAGGAACTCCTTCATCGCTAGAAAGATTAATTGCTTCTGCTTTTGGCGTCGCAGCAGTTGATTTAATTGCCGAAGAGAAATACGACTGCATGGTATCTTGGCAAAAGCGGGAAGTTGTGAGCGTTCCTCTGGAAGATGCGATCGCCAAATACAGACCTGTAGACTTCGATGGTACTCTGGTTAAAACGGCCCGCGGTTTAGGGATTTGTCTGGGAGATTAAACAATTAGCCCTCCGATTTCTCAAAGATTGAGTCCGGGACGCACTCAGAACCAAGAAACCGGGTTTTTCAACCGAGACGGAGGGTTTTAAGCCAGTGTATTGTCGTAAAAAAACCAAGGTGATGACCAAGAATTTCAAAGGTGGTATCCGCCACGTGATTTATCCGTGGAATCAATCCAAAATCGAAAATCGAAAATCCTCCAGCCCCCGCTTTTATCTCGCGCAAGTCAATCGAAAATCTAAAATCTAAAATCTAAAATCGATTGACCGTCTGTACTTCCAGGACTAAGATTAACCTGGAAGCAGTGACGTTTCAACTATTTAGTGTAACGTGCAATCAGTTCCGAGCGAGTATCCACCCAGAGTGCGATCGCACTCGGAACTACAAAATACCGCAACAAGTGGAAAGGTGAGAAATTGACACCATTTACTACGGAAATTAGAGTGCGACATTATGAAATGGATGCTCTCGGTCACGTAAATAATGCTGTTTACCAGCATTATTTAGAACACGCTGCGATCGAACATTTAGAACATTTGGGATTTACTCTCGATCGCTACCGGGAACTGGGCGGCGTCTTTGTAATGCGGCGGATAGAGATTGACTATTTGCGATCGGCCGCCGCAGGCGATCGATTGGAGATATCCACTTGGATCGAACAAATGCGCGGCCCGCGCGCTGTCCGCCGCTACGAAATTCGCTTAGCTGGAAGTGACGAAATCTTGTTAAAAGCCGAGGCGCTTTGGGTTTGGGTTGAAGTTACCACCATGCGCCCGCGAGCAATTCCCAAACAAATAATTGATATTTTTCAATCGCAGTTTCAAGAATTACCAAAATAAAAGAAAAATAAACTATTCTGTTTGCAACATCCTGTAAAAATTTAGTGTTTGTAGTGAAGATTTAAGCCCTCTATTAATCATATCTTGCACCAGTGTTAATAAGCCTTTCACGGGCGGGTTCTCCGGTAAACCACACAAGAAAATTTACTCTTTGTGGACCAGGCATCTTGCCTGTTCTTGAGAATGGTGCAAGATGTGAGATATTCCCCATTTGTAGAAGTGCAAAAAGTTGATTGTGGCCGGGGCCGCAAATCCCGATGGCAAAAAGTCGGATCGCCCGCCTGCCAGTTTGGATGTCACAGAGGTACGATGGAATATAGGGAGGGAGGCCAAGCCGGCGAAGGTTAAGCTTGGTGACAATACCCACAGGAAGGAAAAAATGACACTTAACTTGCGGCGACCGATTTTAATAGGCGGAATAGGACTTTCAGCAGCGCTGTGGCTGCTGGAAACTCTACAGCATTCGGGTTCAGAAATGGGCGAAACGGCACTCATCGGCTTGGCTGCTGCCGGTGCGGGGTATTGGTGGTGGAAACAACAATCCCCCAAACTCGAACTCGCACTCCCGCAACCCCTGGCGAACCGGGAAGCAGCCGAAAAAGCGATCGCGGCTTCCGAAGCGGCAATTAAATTGCTAGCCTCAGAAGCTCAAAACTCCGCCGATCCTGCCAATCTAACAGCAAAGCTCGATCGGCTCAGAGCCGAATTAGATAGACAAGATTTACGGATTACCGTAACAGGCGGCAAAGCTGTCGGCAAAACTGCCTTAATTCAAGTTTTAAATTCTAATTGGGTCTCTCAACACTCGCAAAAGCTTAGTTTACAAGAAACAGCAGCGCTGTTTGCTAATACAAATGCCGATGCCAAAATCAACGGTGATTTAGTGCTGTTTGTAACAGCGGGCGACATCACAGATTCCGAATTTAAAACATTATCTCAGTTAGCGTCCGCAGGTCAGCGCGTGTTGCTAATCTGGAACAAACTAGACCAATATTTGCCAGAACAGCAGTCGCAGGTTTTGAACTCTTTGCAGCAGAAAATGCAAGGAATATTGGGGACAGAAGAGATAATTGCGATCGCAGCTTCTCCCAATTCTATTAAAGTGCGCCAGCACCAAGCGGACGGCACATTTAAAGAACGGATCGAAAATCAAGTCTCTCAACTCGACGCGCTGACGGAAAGATTGACTAAAATCTTAACTGAAGAGCGGCAACAGTTGGTCTGGGCGAGTGCAGTGCGCGAGGCTGCAAGTATCAAGCTAGAGGCAAAAACCTTATTAAATGCAGTCAGGCGCGATCGGGCAATTCCCATTATCGAACAATATCAGTACATCGCCGCCGCCGCCGTCTTTACTAACCCGGTTCCAGCTTTAGACTTGCTAGCAACAACCGCCATCAGTACCCAACTCGTAATTGACCTCGGCGCTATCTACCAGCAACAGTTTTCCTTAGACCAAGCTAAGACAGTAGCGGGTACTTTAGCTAATCAAATGTTTAAATTGGGATTAGTAGAACTGTCTACCCAAACTATTACTGGACTGCTGAAAAGCAATGCCGTCACCTATGTAGCAGGAGGCGCTGTGCAGGGAATTAGTGCAGCATATTTTACCAGAATAGCAGGACTGAGTTTAATTGAATATTTCCAAAGTCAAGAACTGGAAAATGCTCCCAAAGGCATTTTCAATCTCGACCAGTTGACTAAAACTTTGCAAGCAGTATTTACGCAAAATCAGCAAGTTTCCTTCTTGCAATCTTTCGTCAACCAAGTGGCGAGTCGCCTTTCATCTCAGGTATCTGGGCCCGAAACCGTTAAGTCGGCGGCCAATTAAGTAAAATAAAGGAACCGGCAAGATGCCTGTTCCACAAGACAGTTTTTCTGTTGTGGAACAGGCATCTTGCTTGTTCCACGGCAGAACCAGGCAACCAGTTAATATTTTCCTTCTTCCTTCTGCCTTCTGTTATACAATTAAATAAACTTTGCACGATGATACAAACTCAACCCAAAATACTAACCTTTGAAGAATTTCTAGAAGACAAAGCCGAGAACAGATGCTACGAACTTCACGACGGGGTAATGGTTGAAATGCAGCCAACAGGAGAACACGAAGATATCACAGCATACCTTGTTCAAGAATTTACGCTGCTCTACACCCAACTGCAACTTCCATACCGCATTCCCTCGAAAGCGCTAGTTAAGCCCCCAGCTAAAGATACAGGATATATTCCTGATGTTTTGCTATTAAACCGTCAGGCTTTAGCGTCGGAACCCTTATGGTTGAAGTCAGCAACAATCACCCAAGGAACATCTATCCCGCTACTTGTTGAAGTTGTTAGTACCAACTGGCGCGACGATTATCTCAAAAAGTTGGCAGATTACGAAATGATGGGCATCCTCGAATATTGGATTGCGGATTATGCTGCATTCGGCGGAATACGTCATATTGGCGACCCCAAAGAACCGACGCTTTCGGTTTGTCAGCTCGTGGACGGAGAGTATAGGATTAGACAGTTCAGAGGGAGCGATCGCATTATTTCACCTACATTTCCCAATATGGAGCTGAACGTCGATCAAATTTTCCGAGGCGGCGCCTAGTGTTAGGGAAAAGAACAGGCAAGATACCTGTCCCACAAAAATTTTTTGTTATTGTGGAACGGGCGGGATATCCCGTTCAATATTTTTTGGAAAACTCACAACAAAAAAATTATAAATTTATGAAAAATTGTATTAAAATAAGAAATAGGATTTATAATTCGACGATCAATTATACCTGCTTAACAAAGCCGATCGCCAATGGCTGACAATTCCCTTCAAGAAAATCGATTATCTCTTGCCCGTGCCAGTTTGCGCGAAGCCCTGGCGCGCTATTCCCACCTGCGCCAAGGGAAAAAAAACTCGAATAATACAGAATTAGAAGCGGCGCTGCAATATCAGTTAGATATTTTAACTTCCACCTCAGAAAAACTAGACCACAACATAATCCGCATTGCTACTTTCGGCTTAGTCAGCCGTGGCAAGTCAGCCGTATTAAACGCGCTTTTAGGTCATAAAATTCTGCAAACAGGCCCTCTCAACGGCGTAACTCAGTGGCCGCGTTCCGTGCGCTGGAGTGTGCCTTTATCATTCCTTGACAGCGAGGAATCTCCCCAACCCCCCCTGGCCAAGGGGGGGAAAGGAGGCGTGCAAGTAGAATTAATCGATACTCCGGGACTTGATGAAGTTGGTGGCGAAGTGCGCGGCGAAATGGCGAAACAAGTAACTCGTCAAGCTGACTTAATTCTCTTTGTCGTTGCAGGCGATATCACCCGAACTGAATATCAAGCGCTTTGCGAATTGCAAACAGCTCAAAAACCGGTGATTTTAGTTTTTAATAAAATTGACCTGTATCCAGAATTAGACAGAAAAGCTATTTACCAAAGTTTGCAAGCGCTGGGAAATTCTGAAGAGTTAGCAGCCACTGCGGTAACAGAGGAAACAGATAGCGAAAATTTGTCCGATCGCCCAAACAACTCCTCCCATAAATCTACTGTAAAATCACCGCCTAAAACTTCCAAATCTTTAGAAATCGTCATGGTAGCCGCCGAACCAGCGCCGGTGCAAGTGCGGGTGGAATGGTCCGACGGAAGAGTCAGTCACGAATGGGAGTCGCCGCCGGCGCAGATAGACGAACTCAAACATAAAATTCTCACAATTCTTAACAGAGAAGGTCGATCGCTTCTCGCTCTAAATGCTTTAGTTGAAGCTAGAGACGCCGAAGCCAACATTGCCCGTCACGTTCTCAAATTGCGACAAACAGAAGCCGAAGATTTAATCTGGCAATTTGCAAAATATAAAGCTTTGGCTGTCGGTTTAAATCCCGTGGCATTCTTGGATGTAATGGGAGCAAGTGTCGCAGATTTAGCCTTAATTCGCTCTTTATCCAGACTTTATGGCTTACCCATGACTGGTTACGAAGCGGGGAAACTTTGGCAGACTATTTTCTCCAGCGCTGGCGGCGTACTTTTGGGAGAATTGGGCAGCAGTTTCCTCTTGGGATTTGGCAAAAGTGCAGCCGCAGCGGCCCCGCACATCGGCTTTTCTACTTTTGCCGGAGTCGCTGTCACTCAAGCTAGTTTAGCAGCTTACGGAACCTACGCTGTCGGTCGTGCCGCCCAAGTTTATTTAGAAAAAGGCTGCACCTGGGGCCCCCTGGGACAAGATACGGTAATTCAAGAAATTCTCGCCACCATCGAGCGTAATACAATTATCGATCGCTTGCAGCAAGAGTTTAAAATTGGCAATTAAAAATTGCGCTAGTAGTTGAGTAGGGTAGGTCAGCAGATGGTTATTTGTGAATAATCGAAGAGCTAGGATCTGACGCACCCTACTGCTTGTATTCTTATACAATTGTCAAAAAAGAATGCAACTGTAGGTTAGCTCCCACGATAGCGATCAGTGATTCCCAATTCTTTAATCGAAAATCGAAAATCGAAAATCGAAAATCGAAAATCGTATTACCGTCTCGCGATTCTAACACCTTCCCTAAAATGGGCGATCGTGGCAATTACCGCTATAGAAAAATAAAATATTCTAATCAGCCAAAAACAAACCCGCATTGACCAAGTAACAATAGTCGGAGCAATACCTGTGAACTGTACAAATCTGGAATTAACTTTTTTTTCAAAGCTGTCAAGATCTTTCATCTCCGATTGTTTCGCCGGAATAACGGGAAACTGACCAGTATATACGTAATAACCGATAAAACCAGGCAATCCAACTTTTCTATTCAAAAATGAGTTAGTTAAGATTGCAGTTTGCGAAGGCGATAATTTATCCGATTCTTCCACTTTGTCCAGCCAAGAATTATATCGAATGGCTGGCGTAATCATGAAAACTAAGGGAACTATAACTATCAACACAGCAGCACTAATTTTGCGACCGTATTGAGGGTGTAAAAGCCTTGTCGCCACACCCACTCCCATACCGATAAATGCAAATATCAATATATTTAACAGTTCAATAATTTCGATCCCCCTCAACAAATCACCGATAATCAGAATTGTATATAATAATTTGTCAGCTAGTAGCAGAGCTGCCCACTTGATCAGCATTGAAACGCCTATAATAGTAGCTACAATCGCCACATACCCGATGGCACCTAGAACATACAGGAAAATGGAACCGGCTTGTTTGAATGATTGCATGGAATTATTCACTCTTGTGAAAGTTTAGGAGTCTGATTGACAAAATTTTTGAAAATTTAGAGCAATCTGGAGTTCCAAATTTGTTTTTTTAAATTGATTAGTTTGACATCTTGAAATCAAGCTAAAATCTACAATCTACAATCGATCGACAAGTTCCCGCGCGGCCGCTTTCGTGACTTGTGCGATCCGTTCTTTCACAACATCCTCTTCGATCGCCCTCGGCTCTGATTCTGGTTCGCGATCGATCCCCAACCATAAAAGATACTCGATATTACCGGCCGGGCCAAGTAAAGGCGACCACGTTAAGCCGCGTTGCTGCCATCCTAAAGCTGTGGCTGCCTTCCACACTTGAAAAATCGCATCAGCTTGAGTTGCTGAGTCTCGCACTACGCCTTTTTTCCCGACTCTCTCGCGCCCTACCTCAAACTGCGGCTTTACCAGCAACACGGCTTCTCGCGGTGGTGCCAACAATTCCCACAGCGCGGGTAAAATCTTATCCAGGGAAATAAACGACACATCTACTACCGCCAAATCTGCTGGCCCAGAGTCGCCGTAAAGCTGAGTAGCAGTCATGTACCGCAAATTGGTGCGTTCTTTCAAAATTACCCTCGGATCGTTACGCAAGCCCCAATCTGCTTGACCGTAGCCAACATCTACGCCGTAGACTAGGGCGGCCCCGGCTTGCAGCAAACAGTCGGTAAAACCGCCTGTGGAAATGCCCCCGTCGAGACAAATTCTGCCTGCAACGGGAATTGCAAAAACTTCTAAAGCTTTGGCTAATTTGTCGCCGCCTCTGGAAACATAGCGCGATCGCTCTTTAATCTGAATTTTTGCTGCAATGTCAACCTCAGTACCAGGTTTGTCAACTACCTGCTGGTTGATAGAGACTTTCCCAGTCCGAATCAATGCCTGAGCTTGCTGTCTGGAACTGCACAAATCTAGGCTGACCAATAAAGTGTCTAGTCGCTGTTTAGCCAAGGTTTTTAATCTGTACGGATAGGGTTAAGAACAGTACCAGATTAGCACTTACGCACAAGCCCCACTGCTAATTTTTGACGATTATTTTGGTTTTGCGATTGTCGCGAGGCGATCGCCCCCAGCTTACATGATGTGACTGAGATCGCTCTGAGTGTGTAGTTTTATCACAGATAAACATTCATAGAATCACACAATAATTTTTGTTACTAGCGGATGATTTATATGCAGCTAAAAGCGCTACAAATACCATCAGGGCGATCGACAATGAAAACAATTAACTTTCCTATCAGAAATCCCGGCAATTGTCAAGAAAATCCCCTCGCCTTCGTCAGCGGTGACATCATCCACATTCTTTACCCCAATGGCGAAGTAGAAGCAACAACCGTCGCACAAATCGATCTGCGCCAAACTAAAAATCCCCTGGACAAATGCCTCGTCTGGGGATGTGTTGACGATTTTTAGCACCAGTTTCAAACAAGAATGCAATTGTAGGGAAGCTCCAAACCCTTAATTCATAAGTCATTCCCAATTATTTAAATTTTTAATCTATTATTTTTAATCTATTATTTTTAATTTGAAATCTTTAATCTAGAATTGTATAACCCATAAAAAAAGATCGCTTGGAGGCGGTGAAGCCAAAAAAAGCGATCGATCCAACTGCTGCTAACTGCCAGCCACAAGTGCAATTTACTGCTAAAAGAATTAGCAAATTGACTTAAATATCTTGTTCGCTCAATTCGCGAATCATGTAATCAAAAGGCTGATCCAAAAAAGGCCCTACAGACAAGCCAGCAGCTTCCACCTGAGCCTTAACCATTTCCTTCATAATGCTAATCCCCATCACCGTCGGGCCAATAGGAACGCTTAGAGAATTGTAAGTTTCTCGCAAACCTTGCAGCACGCGCTCGTCGAGCACGTCGGTACTTCCAGCCACCAGGGCGTAAGTAGCATAGCGCAAGTAGTAGTCCATATCCCGCAGACAAGCCGCATAGCGACGAGTCGTGTAGGCATTTCCACCGGGACGGATCAGTTCGGGCTGTTCAGCGAATAGCTGGATACCAGCTTGCTTAACAATTGCCGCAGCATTGCTGTTAATCGCAGCCGCCGCCTGTACCCGTGCCGTGCCCGTTGCAAAATAAGATTTCAACCGATCGATACCATCTCGGTCTAAATACCTACCAGCAACATCATAATTTTCAATCAGGCTCGTCACTGCATCGCGCATAAGTTTCTCTCCCAAAAATCTTTATCAATACTTTGCTATCTGAGACAGACCGCCTATTGTAGACTACTACAAATCGGCGTTTGATTAAGATTTGAGATAGGATTTTCACGAAGGGTAGTCTATCCGTGGCAAACTGTCGTAAAATTCAGCCGTTTGCCTTGTATCTTCAGCCGAAAAATCCACAGGGCAAGAATTTCAAACTGCCCGGCCGCACTGGCCCCCTATTTCAGAATTTTGTAGCCCTAGATACAAAATAGTGGATACTGAAGGCCTACGATCGCCCAAACAGTCTGAAATCGGCCGATCGCCAAGAAACAACCAATATCAGGAGTAAGTCATGTTCCAGACACCCCAAGAAGCCTTAAACTACATAAAAGAAAATAAGATCCAGATCGTTGACCTCAAATTCATCGATATGCCGGGGATCTGGCAACACCTTTCCCTGTACCACGACCAAATCGACGAAACTGCATTCACAGACGGCGTACCCTTCGACGGTTCCAGCATTCGGGGCTGGAAAGCCATCAACGAATCAGACATGACGATGGTCATCGATCCGACCACCGCTTGGATGGACCCGTTCATGGCAGAACCGACCATCAGCTTCATTTGCAGCATCAAAGAACCTCGCACCGGCGAACCGTACAGTCGCTGTCCCCGCACCATTGCCCAAAAAGCCATAGACTACTTGCTTACGACCGGTATCGGCGATACAGCATTCTTTGGCCCGGAAGCAGAATTCTTTATTTTTGACGACGTTCGCTTCGACCAAACCCAAAATTCCGGGTACTATTACGTAGATTCGATCGAAGGTCGCTGGAATTCCGGCAAAGAAGAAGCAGGCGGCAACCTCGGCTACAAACCGCGTTACAAAGAAGGTTATTTCCCAGTAGCACCAACCGATACCTCTCAAGACATGAGAACGGAAATGCTGCTGACAATGGCAAAATGCGGCGTACCCATCGAAAAGCACCACCACGAAGTCGCCACCGGCGGTCAATGCGAACTCGGTTTCCGCTTTGCCACTTTAGTACAAGCAGCCGACTACTTGCTGACTTACAAATACGTAATCAAAAACGTCGGCAAAAAATACGGCAAAACCATCACCTTCATGCCCAAACCGCTATTTAACGATAACGGTTCCGGGATGCACGTTCACCAGTCGATTTGGAAAGACGGTCAACCTCTATTTGCAGGCGATCAATATGCTGGTTTCAGTCAAATGGGACTGCATTACATTGGCGGCATTCTCAAGCACGCACCGGCACTTTTGGCACTCACCAATCCCACCACCAATTCCTACAAGCGCTTAGTTCCTGGTTTTGAAGCGCCTGTAAACTTAGCTTACTCTCAAGGAAATCGATCGGCATCAGTGCGGATTCCGTTGTCGGGAACCAACCCCAAAGCCAAGCGGTTAGAATTCCGCTGTCCCGATGCCACATCCAACCCCTATTTAGCATTTGCAGCCATGCTGTGCGCCGGCATAGACGGCATCAAAAATCAAATCGATCCGGGCGAACCTTTGGACGTGGATATCTACGACCTTTCCCCTGAAGAATTGAGCAAAATTCCTTCAACTCCCGGTTCCTTGGAAGGCGCTTTAGAAGCTTTGGAAAAAGACCACAGTTTCTTAACTGAAACTGGCGTATTTACCGAAGACTTCATCCAAACCTGGATTTCCTACAAACTCGACAATGAAGTCAACCCGATGCGGCTGCGTCCTCACCCCTACGAGTTTGCTCTCTACTACGACTGTTAGAAAATTAAAAATTAAAAATTAAAAGTTAAAACTGGTAATTATACCATTTTTAACCTGTGATTTTTAATTAATAAGAACGCCGCCCTTAAAAGCGGCGTTTTTTTGAAGTTTAGAACTTCTGGATCAACGCCCAGACTCTCCCGTTACCCGACACTATCTGGGCAACGCTGTTAGTAGTAGGGCCCATTGTAGCCTCAGAGACATCCTCTACAGCCCATTTATTTGCTTTCTCATCAACAATAAACAAATCGTCAGCGGTAGTGCCTTCCTGAACCCGATATATCTTATTCAAAATGAAACGTTGTCGCGCCTCAGCTTTTGGTATGCCCGTAACTTCATCAGGATCGATAGAGAGGGCACTGCCTTCTTGTAATGTACCTTTCGAGTTGCTTAAATTGCGATCGTCCCTTTGAGCAACCCGCACACCGTGAAGCTGCAAACCAGGCTCAATCTCAGAGATATTTGAGATAGCAGCTACGGCCCCACTTTTTCCCAAACCGAGAACCGCTGCACTAACAGTCAAAATTAGCAAAAAATTGAAAGGATTCACTGTATTTATGCTCCTTCTTTTGTGAGATTCTGCACTCATTCTAAATTAGCAATTAGCAATTAACAATGACTAAACGATGTCTGATATTTTTGTGATGATCCGCAATCAGAGTAACGTCGCCATGACTTCTGTTGACGGCATTGCGTTTGTCACTTTACTGACTCAAGAAGGACGAGTGCTGGCCGAGGAGACAGTTGACCTGTTTGAAGCTGATGTGAATTTTGATAACCTGAAGCCGGGAAAATATACTGTAGTTGTCAGGCACGAAGGCGTTGAACCTCGATCGGCAACTTGTAGTGTTACAATCACCGATGAAGATAAAGTAATCATGCTGACATTTGTTTACCTGGAGCTAGAACGGGTGCTGCTCCGCATTCAAACTTCAACCGAAGAAAGACTATGACCGTGAAAGTTACTCCGCCAAATTCAATTAAAATGTTTCGTTATCGAGTACATTTCTTGGCCAAAGACCTCTGGAGGGAAAAAAACCCGGTTTGTCGGATGAATCTGGCTTTACAGTTAGCCGATGTGGCGACAACTTTGGCTAGGTTAGAAGTAGAAGAGGCGCGAAAATTTCAACAAGAGTCTGCTAGTGTTGAGGCTTCAGACTCGACGGAACCTGAAGAGTTTTGAGTGCGTGAGATTGCTTTCTGCGATCCGCGCCACCCTTGCGTGATAGCAGTTTAAAAAAATAATCTAACTGTATAAAAGCTCCCAACCCTGATAGTCATCAGTCATTTTTAATCTAAAATCTAACATCTAAAATGGTAGGGTTCGCAACACCAAATTATTTTCGTTGGTTGGGCTAGTAAAAAAATTGTCTGTATAAAATTGAATCTCCGTGCTAAACAATAACTTTCTGCCTTGGGAGGTAATTGGTTGTCGAAAAAAGTGCGTTACACTTATATAAGTATCTTTACAAAACAACATAAAAGCATGACTGTTGCCTATCCCCGCAAGCTTCGCAACGCTATGGGAGCGCGCGAAATTTTAGCTAATGTAGTGCGCGATCGCGAAATTCACCTGATCACCCTCAACCGCTACCGCTACAGCGAACAGCGCAGTTGCAAAGACCTCACCGACGTGATCGAACGGCTAGACGGGGAACCTGCCGAACTCGTGCGCGACCTCTCCCGGCATATTTCCGACGAAGCGCGACACGCGATGTGGCTCACCGACTTGCTGGTAGACCTCGGCCAAAATGTGGGAACGCCGCCGGGAATCTCCTACATTGACGAATTTGACCGCCTGCTGAACAAAGAGCAATACCGCAACCTCGATGACGGTATAATTGCAGTTTTAGCCGCAATCAATGTCACCGAAAAGCGGGGCTGCGAATACTTCTCAGCGCACATCTACGCCCTCAAACAGGCTCCCCAAACCGCAGAAAACGTCAAAATCCGCGAAACCATCGAAAAGATTTTTCCAGAAGAAGCTGGTCACGTCCGCTGGGGAAACCGCTGGCTGGGGTCCATAGCTGCCAAAAGCCCGGAACACCGCCAGAAGGTGGAACAGGCAAAGCGCAAGTATGTCGCGATCGAACAAGCAGCTTTTGAATCGGGAATGGATATCATGCTGGGGGCAGAACTCCGCCGCGTCACCCGCCTGGTAGACATTGCCAACACCATGCCGATGTGGGAACGCCCGCAATACCTGATGGAACGCTTGCCCGCAAGCCTGCTGGCCCCCGACCTACAAATGACCAGAGTCGATGTAGCTCAGCGCGCCTGGAACCGCGACCCGCAGGCATTTATGGAGAAATTGGTGCCCATGTTCCTCAACGGCTTGAATACCATTGAGAAGAAGCCGGCGGCGGCTAAGCCCAAGGCTTAAATACGATCGCGAACCTGGTTGAAACCGCTCTGCAAGTCAAACTTGCGTCTGCCTCCGAAAACAAGCGATATCTACTGGTTCCCAGGCATAGCCTCGGAACCAGTTATTTAAAGTCATAATTTTAAGCTTTAGCAAGTAAACTAATTATTGGAATAGTTTTCCATCTAAATATAATTATGACTACCAGCGAGCCGAACATACAAACAGCTTCCGCAGAAAGCCTATCGAGTGAAAGCGCGATCGCCTCTGAGCAGGTCGAAAAAGCCACAGCCGTCACCTATGCAGAAGAAATTGAAACTGTCATCGCCAGCATGGCTGTAGACCAAAAAGTGATGGTCGGTCAAAATGAAGCTGGCGGACATCTTTGGAAGTTTAAGTACGGCAGTGTTGAAGTGTTCGTGCAACTCACCGGCGAAACCGAAGAGGATACTTTGACTGTTTGGGCTTTTGTACTGCAGTTGCCAGCGAAGAATGAAGCTCAATTAATGCGGAAACTTCTAGAAATGAATTGGCTGTCTACTTTGGAATCTCATTTTGCCATTGTTGACAATCAAGTTGCGGTAATATCGACTCGAACCATCGCCGAAATCTCGGCAGGGGAAATTTCTCGGGTTATTACTATTGTCGCCACGATCGCCGATGATAATGACGATATTCTGCAAGCAGAATTCGGTCAGTAGTCATTAGGGTGCGCGACTTTTGAGCGAGCTACACTCAGCTAAATTATTGGCCGTCGCGCACCTGACATTTAAGTAGCGTGCGCGAGCTTTTGGTCTATTTATTTAAAGAGCAATGGTTTTACAAATGAAGCCATACGATCTAATTCTCCTTTGTTGTGTTTGAGAAGATTATGTCCCCATAACTCATTTGTGTTGTCAGAACAATCTTTTGCCAGAGCTTCTCCAATCTCCTCAAAAGTCTTTTTGATGTCTGTCCTTAGATTCTCTGGTTCAGATAGCACTCCCAGCACGAATACTCTTGCTTTTAGATCATCGGGAATATTACTTTCTACATAACTCAACCGATTTTCATTATCATCGAAATCAATGAGCAAAACCATCATTCTTTGTGGTAATTGTCGCATTTCAGACGCATACTTCTTCGTGAATTCCTCCACAGTTTTTTTCCAACCACCAGGAAGTGGCAGGACTTTAACAGCACGGTTATTAAGGTTTGGCGCAAGAAGAAATCCGTTGGCAATCTGGCGATTAGCATCATCTTCGGCCAACACATGAATGTGCGGTTTATACTTATTACTCATAGCTCTATGTCGCCACCAATCAAGGCATTTATCAGGTCGCCTTTAACAGACATCTCACTCAGCGGTCTGACTAAAGTTGGCTCTAAGTGGCTTTTGCGATCTAATACAAAGGTATTTTCATTTGAAAACTTGCGGATTGCTTCAGGATTATGCGATGTCACTAAGATTTGACCGCTATTTTTAAATGAGCGTCGCAGAGACATTACAAAATGTCCAACCTCCGATAAGGATAGATAGTTATCTGGCTCGTCCCAGAAGCAAAAAAGGGGACCATAAAATTTGTTTGCAGCCAAGACAACAGCGCAAAGAAAAAAGCATTTCTCCCCGTCAGATAAGTCATTAAATTCAATACTCAGATTGGCATTATTTGCTTCAAACCGAACAATCATGCTTTTCGAGTCTTTGCCGATTAGTTCATTCAGAAAATCCTGAATGTCAGGCATGACTTCTCGGAGATATTTATCAACCTGTGTGTAGGCGGCAGGATAGCGACTAAGTAACCCAGAAACCCACTCCCCAAAGTTTGAACCATCTCGCTTTGGCTCCAAAGTTTCACCGTTTGAGTCTCCAGTCATCAAGCTGGGAATCGGGGCTAAAATGATCATGCGAGCAAGCCAAGTTTTGAAAATATGAAGCGGATCAGCCTCAGATTGCTCCTGAATTACTGGCAGGGCAACAAGATGCCAATCAACCCGAAACTGAGCTTCACGATTTTGGGAGCTGGTGTGAAGAGTGACTTGGGCTTCTTTTCGAGAGTAAATTGGATCTCCTGCAACGAGCAGTTGCTCTTCAAAAACTCGAAGCTCTCTAAATTTTTCTGGTAAATCTAAGGCAAGGACATATTTGTATAATTTATCTTCGAGTAATACTTCTATTTCAAACCGGATCGGAACATCAGACCTTCCACGAGCGAAATCTTTCGAGCTAATAAGGTTAAGTTTTTCAAGGTCGCGCATTCTATTGATGCCTCGACAAATCTTCTGAAGAACTTCTAATGCAGAGGCAGTAGTTGATTTACCTGCACCATTTTTTCCAATCAAGAGAGCAGATGGCATTCCCTTTATGGGCAGTTCAAAGTTTTCTAGGCATCTGAAGTTGTGTACATATAGTCTTTGCAGCATAGCAAAACAATTCCAAGGAGTGGGAAGTGAAAAAACTTTTTGAACTTTTGGAAGTGCTTAATTAGGGGATAGGCATTGCCATAAACTTCCAAAAAGTTCGGGTGCTTTTCTGAGCTAGAGAGGGATGAGTTGCCGAACAATTAATCCCCGCCGCCAACTTTTACCTCCTACTCGTCAAAAAACACCACTGCCCCAAATTTACTCCGTACTTAAAACTTAATATGCAGGCCCTGCAATCCAAGCAATCGTGATTCCCAGCCCCAAACCTACAAGCACTTGAAAAGGAGTGTGTCCCAGCAACTCTTTCAGGCGAGCCTCATTAAGGTTGTGATCTTCCTCAAAAAACTCGTCAATAATTTGGTTGAGGATGCGAGCTTGCTTGCCTGCAGCTTGGCGAACGCCTGCTGCGTCGTACATCACAATAATTGCAAAGATCGCAGCGATCGCAAAGTCCGGACTTTCCCATCCCATCGTTTGTCCCACTCCAGCAGCCAAAGCGCCCACAAAAGACGAGTGAGCGCTGGGCATTCCCCCCGTTGTTACCAAATACTGAAGATTAAACTTGCGATTTTTGACCAACTCGATCGGCAACTTCATGATCTGAGCCGCCAGACAAGCGAGCAAAGCAACCACGAGTACATGATTGTTGAATATGCCGCTGCAAATTTCCTGCATAGTGTTTAGTATTTCTAGTTACTGCGGCTGGTAATAAAATCGGCGATAGCCAGCAGCGGTAGAGCTTTGCTCCCAAACACTGCCAATTGAGCCTTAGCATCAGCAACAAGCTGCGAGGCTTGGCGCCGAGACTCCTCAATTCCCCACAAACTGGGATAAGTGACTTTTCCTGCTTGAACATCTTTGCCAGCAGTTTTGCCCAGTTCTTCTTGGGTAGCAGTAATATCCAAAATGTCGTCAATGATCTGGAAAGCCAACCCAATATTTTGAGCGAAACGAGACAGCCGCTGCAAATCGGGAGCCGAGGCACCAGCCAGAATTGCCCCACAAACTACGCAGGCTTCTAACAGCGCGCCTGTTTTATGAGCGTGAATGTAATTCAAAGTTTCCAGAGAAACATCTGTCTTTCCTTCCGATTCCAAATCAACCACCTGACCGCCTACGAGTCCAGCAGAACCCGATGCCCGCGCTAAATGGGCGATCGTCTGCAACACCTGTTGGGGGGGTACGTTCTCAGTTTTAGTGGCGATAAATTCAAAAGCATAGGTCAACAAACCATCGCCAGCCAAAATGGCAATATCCTCGCCGTAGACTTTGTGGTTCGTCAGTTTGCCGCGCCGGTAGTCGTCATTGTCCATTGCCGGCAAATCGTCGTGAATCAGCGACATCGTGTGGATCATTTCCAAAGCGCAAGCTGTCGGAATTGCCATAGATGTAGTGCCGCCGGCCAGTTCGCAGCTAGCCAGACACAGGATCGGACGCAGGCGCTTGCCCCCCGCTAGCAGCGAGTAGCGCATTGCTTCGTAGATTTTCTCTGGGTAGATGACCGGGAGTGCACTGTCGAGAGCTACCTCGATCGCCTCTTTTCGATGGACTAGATAAGTAGATAAATCGAAAGAGGATTCCGGTTGGGACGAACCCATTTCTGTTGCCAATACCATCCCTTGCTCTCTTGTACTTAATATTTATATGGGATATTGTGAGCCGTTGGGGTCGCATCGTGCCGACTTTTACGGCAGTAGTTGCTCGAACTCCGAGCATCAATTAATCATTCTACGGGTGTTGTTGCACAGAAAATCTTTGAGTTTTGATAAGTTTGTCAAATTGCCAGTTAATCTAAAATTTACCAAAAATAATGGGTTTAAAGCCCCGTCCTTCTAGGATGGCTTTCTTTAACTGTGGTATACTTACGCTAGTTATGTCAGCGTAAGTATGCTTGTTTTTGAGGCAAAACTAGAGGGACAAAGCGAGCAGTACGAGCGGCTCGATGAAGCCATTCGTACTGCTCGCTTTGTCCGCAATAGCTGCCTTAGATACTGGTTGGACAACAAGGGGATGGGTAAGTACGAGTTGAGCGCCTATTGCGCTGTTCTCGCCGCATTGTTTCCGTTCGCCGGCAAACTTAATTCCCAAGCTCGACAAGCTTCTGCCGATCAGGCTTGGAGTTCTATCGCTCGGTTTTATGACAACTGCAAAAAAAACAAGCCTGGGAAGAAAGGCTTTCCACGCTTTAAGAAGCATCAAACACATGGCTCTGTTGAATATAAAACAACGGGCTGGAAGTTGTCGTTCGATAGACGAACTATCACCTTCACTGATGGGTTTGAAGCCGGAAGCTTCAAGATGTGGGGAACTCGTGACCTGCACTTCTACCAGTTTAAGCAGATTAAGCGAGTGCGTGTTGTTCGTAGAGCTGATGGGTACTACGTTCAGTTTTGCCTTGACCAAGAACGGGTAGAGAAGAGAAAGCCAACGGGTAAGACTGTTGGACTGGATGTTGGATTGACTCACTTCTACACCGATTCTGACGGTCAGACAATCGAGAACCCCCGTCATCTGAGAAAGTCCGAGAAAGCGATAAAGCGTCTTAGTCGTAAATTTTCTCGCACCACCAAAGGGTCGAAAAACAGAGTCAAAGCGAGAAATCGCCTGAGTCGAAAGCACCTCAAGGTAAGTAGGCAGCGTAAAGATTTTGCCGTGAAGTTGGCAAGATGCGTCATCCAGTCTAACGACTTGGTTGCCTATGAGGACTTGCAGGTGCGTAACATGGTTAGAAACAGACAACTGTCAAAGTCTATATCTGATGCTGCGTGGTCGGCTTTCCGTCAATGGTTAGAATATTTTGGCAAGGTGTTTGGTGTGGTAACGGTTGCCGTACCACCGCACTACACTTCTCAAAACTGTTCCAACTGTGGGGAAGTCATCAAGAAGTCTTTGAGTCAAAGAACACATCGCTGTCACCATTGTGGTTTTGTAATAGACCGAGACTGGAATGCAGCAATTAACATACTTGAGTTAGCACTCCGTACCGTGGGGCACATGGGAACGTTAAACGCCTCTGGAGACATCGACCTCTGCATTGGTGAGGCAACTCCTCAATGTAAGCCGAGTCGTGGAAAGAGGAAGCCCAAGAAGTGATTCTTGGAATCCTGCGGTACGGCCGGGGAGGATGTCAAAATCTCAAATATCAAATCTCAAATCCGCTGCTGCTGTCTGGCGACTTCCAAAAACCGCTGCACCGCCGCCGTTGGATCGCTGCGCCAAATTAGAGCGATCGCCACAATGCAGGTTGATTCTGGCAAAGATTTGTAAACAACCCCGCTGCGCTGAAAATTTTGCATCGACTCAGGGACGATCGCCACTCCCATCTCGGCCGCTACCAGACTCACAATGGTTTGCATTTGAATTGCTTCTTGAGCCGCGATCGGGCTAAAACCTGCTTGCTGACAAAGACTGACGATCGCATCGTACAATCCCGGAGCCTGGGAACGGGGAAATAAAATCAACGGTTCCGTGGAAAGTTCGCGTAATTCAAGATGCGTGCGATCGACCAAATGATGTGTTTCTGGCAGTGCCACGATCAGCGGTTCTCGAAAAATGATTTCAGAATTTATCCCATCTTCCTCAACCGGAGGACGCACGAAGCCGATATCAATTTGCCCGAATCGCAGCCGCTGCAACTGTTCGTTTGTCGTCAGTTCGTGCAGTTCGAGCTTGACGGCGGGACACCAAGTGCGAAACGCCTGCAAAATGGCTGGAACCACGTTGTGTGCTGCAGAACTCACAAAGCCGATCGTCAGTTGGCCGAGTTCGCCGCGACTTGTCTGCCGGCCGAGTTGAATTGCTCGATCGACTTGCTGCAGAATTTTCCCGGCTTCCTCGAAAAAAACCTGTCCCGCTGCCGTTAACTGCACCGTCCGCTTGGTGCGGCGAAACAGTTGAAACCCCAACTCTGCCTCTAAATGCTGGATTTGTTGACTCAGTGGAGGTTGAGCAATATGCAGTTTTGCCGCTGCACGAGTGAAATTCAGTTCCTCTGCAACTGCAATGAAATAACGCAAATGCCGAAGTTCCATAAGTCCCAATGATTGATACTTTAAAAGTATAAGTTGTTAGTCAAACATATATTGGACATTAATGATGGCATTTAATACAGTGATTAATAGGCGAATTGAGAATTAAACAATGGCTAATTTGGATATCAAAATTAGAGAAGCAGAGCTGGCAGATTTGGAATTAATCCTGGATTTTATTTCACAAAAAAGCGAGTTTGATGGATGTAAAAATCTGTTGAAAGCAACAGCCGATAAATTGCAGGAAACCTTGTTTTGCCAGCCTCCGCTAGTGCGGGTTTTGTTGGCTGAAGTTGCAGGAACAGCGGTAGGCTTTGCTCTTTTTTATTTCTCATATTCAAGTTTATTGACGCAGCCGTGTCTTTGGCTTGATGATTTATTTGTGCAAGCTCCTATGCGCGGTATGGGAGTCGGTACAGCGCTGTTAAAGTATTTAGCACAAATTGCTGAGTCCACAAATTGCGGGCGGATTGAATGGACTGTTAATACTGGCAATGCGCCGGGAATTGCTTTTTATCAAAAGCAGGGAGCGCGGATTTTGGAAAATATTAGGGTTTGCCGTATTGATGGAAGTGCGATCGCCCAACTCGCTAACAAATAATTTGATTGGTTGTGTGAAGAAGGTTTTTTGTTAACCGCAGGGAACACAGAGAAAACAGATAAAACAGATAAATAGAAGACAGATTTAGGGTAGTTATCATGGCACAAAATTCTTGGAATACCGCTCTTTATGAGGGAAATCATGCTTTTGTTTGGCGGTACGGTGAATCGCTTTTGGAGTTACTAGATCCGAAGGCGGGTGAACAAATTCTGGATTTGGGCTGCGGTACGGGGCAGCTAACTGAAAAAATTGCTCAAACGGGTGCTTTGGTGCAAGGTTTTGATTCATCTTTGTCAATGATTTCCACGGCAAAAGTTAACTATCCTCACATTAATTTCTCCGTCGCAGATGCGAGGAATTTTCAAGTAGAAAAGCCGTTAGATGCTGTGTTTTCTAATGCAGTTTTGCACTGGATTAAGCAGCCGGATGCTGTGATTAATTGTGTGGAAAAAGCGCTGAAGCCGGGAGGGTGTTTTGTGGCTGAGTTTGGCGGTAGGGGGAATGTGGATGCGATCGTCCGCGCACTTTTGAGTGTTTTGTCAGAAATTGGCTGCGAGGAGCCTGAAGCGCTTAATCCTTGGTATTTTCCGAGTATTGGCGAGTATGCTGGGCTTTTGGAAAAGCAGGGATTTGATGTGGGTTATGCGGTTTTGTTCGATCGCCCGACTCCCCTAGAAGGTGGCAGCGCGGGTATGGTAAATTGGATTGAAATGTTTGCTGGCGGGTTTTTGTCGGGGTTGTCTGATGATGTGCGATCGCAGGTAATTAACGCAGTTGAAGAACGTTTGCGCTCGGCGCTGTACCGCGATGGTAATTGGATTGCAGATTACCGCAGAATTCGCGTTGTTGCTGTCAAAAATTCCTATTTAAATTGTGTATGAAGATCAAAATTAGCTTAAAATCACCCAACCCTGTCAAATTCAGTTGACACGCCTTCTATGCCTACATTAAAAGAAAAAGAACCTCAATCCATCTTTGATCCTCCGACTTTTGCTAAGGTCGAGGAAGAACGCCGTCATCGCAAGCAGCGCCTTGCAGCAGCCTTACGTCTGTTTGGACACTTCGGGTTTAGTGAGGGCGTCGCGGGACACATTACCGTCCGCGACCCTGAACACCTGGATTGCTTCTGGGTCAATCCGTTGGGTAAACACTTCAGTCTCATCCGGGTCAGCGACCTGCTGCTGGTGAACCATGAGGGTGAAGTTATAGAGGGGCATAAGCCTATTAACACGGCAGCTTATGCAATCCATTCTCAAATTCATGCAGCCCGTCCTGATGTCGTGGCAGCAGCACACGCTCATTCAATTTACGGCAAAAGCTGGTCTAGCCTCGGTCGTCTCCTCGACCCCCTCACCCAAGATGCCTGTTCCTTCTACGAAGACCACAGCCTGTTTGATGACTACACGGGAGTAGTTCTCCAGCTTCAGGAAGGCAAGCGCATAGCAACAGCACTAGGAGAGAAGAAAGCCATTATCCTCCGCAACCACGGTCTACTCACGGTGGGTCATTCAGTTGATGAAGCGGCTTGGTGGTTTGTGGCAATGGAACGTTCTTGTCAGGCGCAGTTGATGGCAGAGGCGGCTGGCACCCCCATCCTTATCGACTCTGACAATGCTCGTCTGGCGCAGCGCCAGGTAGGCTCACATCAGGTAGGCTGGTTTAGCTTTCAACCGCTTTACGAATTAATCGTACATCAACAACCTGAACTGCTGGAGTAAAGCAGGTTTGATGTATTTTGAATCAAGGACTATTTAGAAATCTCAATGAATCGGCACTGATTGTTTCAACCACGCTCTGTACACAGTAGAAAATAGCTAGGAGATAGATATGAAGGTAAATACACAGCTTTTATCAAAAAATGTTGGTCAACAAATCATCAATACGGATAATATTAATATTTTAGACCTGGACAGGGAAGAAATTATTAACCTGTTTAAATCTTATGGTTTCTTGCTGTTTAGAGGGTTTGAAAATAGTGTTGACACTTTTACGCAATTCACTAACTCCCTTAGTAAAGATTTTCTAGATTACACCGGAGGCGTCTTTAATCGCCGAGTAATTAATGGGAATGCAACTATTTTAAGCGTCAATGATTTTAAGGACGAGATTAAATTACATGGAGAAATGTACTATCAGCAAGATATTCCGTTGATGCTTTGGTTCTTCTGTGCTCATCCAGCATCACAAGATGGTGAAACAATATTATGTGATGGGAGGCAATTTTTTAATGAACTGAGTAGTCCCCTCAAAGAGTTATTTAGCAAGAAAAAACTAAAGTATGTTGGTCATTTGAATAAAGATGCTTGGCAGAAGCAATACAAAACTAATGATTTAAAAGTAGTAGAACAGACCTGTATAAGGAATAATTTATTGTTGCAAATAAATGACGATGAATCCATTGATCTTCAATATATTTGTCCAGCAATACATCCTAGTAGATGTGGGAAATATCCGACCTTTATCAGCAGCTTATTGCCAGCAAAACATAGATATAAAAACACTGTTTTCTTTGAGGATAATTCAGAAATTACTGATGATATTGTTTCTGAGCTTAATGAAGTGGCTGATAGAATAACTACAGAGATATCCTGGCAAGCAGGGGATATTCTAATGGTTGACAATACTAGGATAATGCATGGAAGAAGAGCTTTCTCTGATCATCAACGAGATATTTATTTGCGGTTATGTTCTCCAGCGTTTCCATTCTAAATCCAACTCCACGCAATCACGGTAAGAGCATCTCAATCAGACTGGGAAAAAAGACTTGATAATTTTCATTATGTAGTCATCATTGATCGCAGCTCGTAGTCTTTTCTGGCGTCAGCTAGGCTTGAAAGTGTTTTTTTGATTGACAGCATTAAGGAATGAAAAATAAATAAGTTGATTAGTTATCGGTTATAATGAAAAAAGTGTGAGATTACAATTTTTACCAAAA
>NZ_JAUPTE010000007.1:0-85725 GCF_036701705.1 Microcoleus sp. w1-18aA5
TAAAATCTAAAATCTAAAATCTAAAATCTAAAATCTAAAATCTAAAATCTAAAATCTAAAATCTAAAATCTAAAATCGATTGACTGTTAGTAAATGCAACCAAACTTCCTGGTAATCAGTATTTGGGTGTACCGCCAACCTAGCAGCTTCAAAGCATATAGAATTCTTCAAAATCTACATAATTCTGTTTTCCCTTGGATGAAATACAGCTAGGGAAACTCTAGTGCATTGTGCCTATACGTAAAATATCACAATCAAATAAAAACTACTCAATATAATTAAGAGGAGTTATTCTGGGGGAAATTACCTCCACCCTTTCCGACTACCTGAAAGCAGACTACTTTTAGCAAAATAATGTCGCAAAAATTTGATAGTACCACCTATATTGATTTATTTAAATCTGCAATATAAATGTTGTAATATCTTCCCATCGGTAGAGGTAATAATTTTCATTATGGTCAATGGAGAAAAGGTAAATGTGGCTCAAAATAAATCAACAAAAATATTTTTAAAATGACGCCATCTCCAAATTAGGTGTTAAGATATAATCAAATAAGTCTGATGAGATTACTCCTGGGTGTATCTACTAATAATGCCCTTAATGGAGTCTCCAATATGAGTTCTACATTCGCTCAAGTTAACTCACAATCTGCTTTTGAAAAAGTGCCACTGCGCTCCTTAGTCTTCATTGACTCCGGCGTGGAAGATTACGAGTCACTTACAGCGGGAGTGCTGCCGGGACAGCAGGTAGTAATACTCGATCGCACCAAAAACGGCATCGAACAAATCACCTCCGAGATGGAAAAATATGCCTCTACTAACGGGGCGATAGACTCGGTTCACATTATTTCTCACGGCAGCTCTGGCAGCCTACAATTAGGCAATACCGCTCTGGGTTCAGATAACATAGAGCAATACAAAAGCCAGTTGGAAAAGTGGCAAACTTCACTAGCCCCACAAGCAGACATCATGCTGTACGGCTGCGATGTAGCCGCCGGTACAGGTGCTAATTTCGTAGATCGATTCAGTCAATTAACCGGAGCTGATGTTGCGGCATCTACCAACATAACCGGCAGCAACGGCGACTGGAATTTAGAATTTGCCTCTGGTCAAATTGAATCTCCCTTAGCCTTGCAGCCAGAGGCGATGGCAAGTTACCAAGGTGATTTAGCTACGATCGTAGTAGCCAACAATAGCGATAGCGGGCCCGGTTCATTAAGGGCTGCGATCGCCACCGCTGTTGCAGGGGATACAATTACCTTCGCTCCAGGTTTAGCCAGCCAAACCATTACCCTCACCAGCGGTCAACTCGATATTCCCGTTGGCAAAAACATCACGATTGACGGCGCTGCCGCACCCGGTTTAACTATCAGTGGTAACAACGCATCCCGCGCTTTCTTTGTCAACGCCAACGTTGCAACTGCTACTAATTTTGAGGTCAAAAACCTCATTATTACTAACGGCAAAACTACCGATCGAGGTGGCGCGATCGGCACAACCGACGAAGTAAACCTCACAGTAGAAAACGTTCAGTTCAACAACAACGTCGCCGATCAAGGCGGTGGCGCAATTTTCGGTAATTTCAACAATACCCTGACTGTTACCAACAGTAAATTCAACGGCAACGTGGCCACCGCAGCAAACGATGAGCGCGGTGCAGGTGCGATCGGCTTTTTGAGTTTCAAAACTTTTACAGTCACCAACAGCGACTTCACCAACAACAAAGGAATTAACGGCGGGGCAATTAACAGCCTTCAAGGTAAGCTGACAATTGACAACTCCCGATTCATCGGCAACGATACCACCGCAGCCGTTTACGCAACAGGCCAAGATAATCCGTTTTTAAGGGGTTTTGGCGGCGCAGTTTACACAGACAGAGCCAGCAATCCCAGCGAAGCTTCCGGCACAATTAAGATTACCAATAGCGTATTTCAAGACAATAAAGGTCGAGGTGAAGGAGGCGCAGCTTATCTGTTCACCGGCAGCCAAGACAACGTTATTTTGGAAAAGAGCACCTTCCAAAATAACGAAATTCTGGCGCTACCCGGTGGAAATCCTGGAAACGGTGGTGGGGTAACAATTTTGAGCGACAACACCAACCAGGGATTGACCATTACCAACACCACCTTTGCGGGCAACAAAGCCGGCAATCAAGGTGGTGGCCTGTGGACACGCAATGCCCCTGCTACGATTACTAACAGTACCTTTTCTGGCAACTCCACGGCGTTTGCTGCTGGTGATTTCAACAAACTCGGCGGTGCAATGACTCTTGGTGCACCCACAACCATTCTCAACACGACGATCGCCGATAATTCTGCCGGCTGGGTTGGTGGAGGTATCTTCGCCGATGCCAATAATGTCACCCTCAAAAACACGATTCTTTCCAACAATACAGCGGCTAACGGAGGAAACCCTTGGGGCATTCAGCAACACGCCACCGCCCAATATAGCGATCAAGGAGGGAATTTTCAGTGGCCGCTGATTGACACCGATACCAAGGTGACGACAAGTGTGACGATCGCAGACCCCTTACTTGGCCCTTTGCAAACCCTCAACGGCGCTTTAGTCAGGCCGCTGCTGATAGGAAGTCCGGCAATTGATAAAGGGATTGCCACCGACGCACCCACTACGGATCAGCGCGGCGTGACTCGCCCTCAAGATGGCGACAGCATTCCAGGTGCGATCGTGGACAGCGGCTCTTTTGAATTGGGAGGTAGTGTCGTCCCAGCGCCAACTCCCACACCCGCGCCGGCCCCAACTCCCACACCCGCGCCGGCCCCAACTCCCACACCCGCGCCAGCGCCAACTCCCACACCCGCGCCAGCGCCAACTCCCACACCCGCGCCGGCCCCAACTCCCACACCCGCGCCAGCGCCAACTCCCACACCCGCGCCGGTCCCGACTCCCACACCCGCGCCAGCGCCAACTCCCACACCCGCGCCGGTCCCGACTGAGACTCCGACTCCGGCGCCAACTCCCACACCCGCGCCGGCGCCAACTCCCACACCCGCGCCGGCGCCAACTCCCACGCCCGAACCGGTGCCAACACCAACTCCCGAACCGGTGCCAACTCCCACGCCCGAACCGGTGCCAACACCAACTCCCGCACCGGTGCCAACTCCCACGCCCGAACCGGTGCCAACACCAACTCCCGCACCGACTCCGCCGCCAACACCAACTCCCGCACCGACTCCAACTCCGGCCTCGGATGATTCCCTACTCGATAGCCTCAACGCCCCGCAACTAGATCCTGCCACCATCACCCCCAACCCCGTCCAACAAACTATTAACGGCGGCGAGGGTGCCGATTTCATCATGGGCGGTGTCATCAACGAGTCAATTAACGGACAAGCCACCAACGATACTCTCTACGGCATGGGCGGCAATGACAACATTGACGGCGGCGCAGATAACGACTTAATCTTCGGCAATCAAGGCAGCGATTTCATCTCTGGCGACGCTGGCAACGATACCATCTACGCTGGCAAAGATAATGACACTGTTGTTGGTGGTGAGGGCGACGACTTTTTGAGGGGAGATCTCGGCAATGATACAGTTGCCGGCGGCGGTGGCAACGACACGCTTTTTGGTGGCAAAGATGACGATATCTTACTCGGTGAAGATGGCGACGACTACATTTTAGGCAACTTAGGAAATGACACAATTAATGCTGGAAACGGCAACGATATTGCCTTTGGCAATGAAGGTGCAGACCTAATTTTTGGCTTATTGGGAAATGACACGCTTTACGGCGGCAAAGAAAACGACAGTCTCGATGGTGGTGAGGGCAACGACTTGCTGTTGGGCGGCAATGAAAACGATGTGCTGTTCGGCGACACCGATAACGATACGCTTTACGGCGGTAAGGGTAATGATATTCTCAGCGGCGGTGCTGGGGACGATTTCCTGTCCGGGGATGTTGGGGATGATACATTGACGGGAGGTTCGGGAAATGATGTGTTTTTCCTAAATCAAAGTTTGGGTAGCGACATTATTACCGATTTCCGCAAGGGAGAGGATTTAATTGGGTTGAATTCTGGTTTGAGTTTCAATCAACTCAGTATTACTTCCAGCAACAATCAAACTTTGATTAGTGTGACGGACACCAATCAATTGTTGGCGAAGCTTAACAATATTACCCCCGGTATTCTCACTGCTAGCGATTTCACTCAGGTAACAATCTAACTGCCTGGGGTAGGGTGCGCTATAAGCAGCCAGCCCGCTTAGAAGTGGTGAAGAAAGCTCCCAAACTCCTAAAATTTGCTGGATGACGTTAGCGCAGCCCGCCCCTAGGGGGGCTACGCCAACAAATAGGAGCGATCTGATTCTTTTCAACTGCGATCGGTAATAAATCTTGTTTATTGCCGATCGCCCACACCTAGAATGAGGCACATCCGTCTATTGCAATCCTGAGCTGGCTAGCCATAAGTAGCGCCCGAATAAAGCCAGCTTTCTCAACACTAAATTTCAGATTTCTGGGAACTTTTTTCCATATAGTAAAAAAGTTAAATTAATCAAAACTTTAGGAAATTTTCCTGGTTTTATCTAATGTGAATGTATCAGGTACTAGCTAGAGCAATTCTCAGGACTTCCGAAGTCCAGAAAATATTTTCTGGATTTTACCTGACCAAGGCTCCCCAATGGTTTGATGCACTACTTATCTGGCTAATGAGGTGCATGGCAAATCTACATATAGAGGTTCCCCGTGCCCGACTATTTACATTACATCCTCTGCTACATTTAATTGCCAAAAAAATCGCAATTTCCACCCAGCTTAAACTGATTATGAAGACAAGTCTCGGATTTCACTTAGGGATAAAATTAAAGTTTTTCCCTAAATTTTAATCTCCCCGATGGATAACCGAGGTTTTTATTCTACGTTCTGCCTTTTGTATCTCTAGCCTTCTGCTTTCAAGGTGAATCTACCAGCATATAGTAAACATTCTCATAGGGTATGCGAAATGAACTCAAGTTTTGCCAGTATTGATTCACAATCTGCGAGCCGCAATTCTCGTTCTAAATCTATTGTCTTCATTGATTCCGAGTTAGATGACTATCAAACTCTTACGGGTGGCCTGCTTCCCGGTGCAGAGATCATCATTTTAGATAAAAATGGTAACGGAGTCGAGCAAATTACTGCGAAACTGCAAACAATTTCTGCTGCGGGGGAAACTGTAGATCAAGTTCACGTTTTTTCTCACGGCAATTCTGGCAGCTTGCAGCTAGGTTCTACGACGTTGAATTTGGATAATTTATCGCAATATGAAAGCCAGTTGCAAGGGTGGCGAAATGCGTTGAGCGACAAAGCAGATATTGTCCTTTACGGTTGCGATGTTGCTGCGGGTTCGGGAAGCGATTTTGTCGATCGCCTGGGCGAGTTAACCGGGGCTGATATTGCGGCATCTAGCGATCGCACTGGTCTCGGAGGTAACTGGAATTTGGAGTTTGCCAAGGGTGATATTGAAGCACCGCTAGCCTTGACTCCAGAGGCAATGGCGAATTATCAAGGGACTTTAGCGACGATTACCGTTACTAACAATAATGATAGCGGGCCCGGTTCCTTGAGAGATGCGATCGCCTCCGCAGCAGCCGGCGATACCATTCAATTTGCCTCGACTCTTGCGGGCCAAACAATTACCCTCACGAATGGTCAACTTGTTATCAACAAAAACTTGACAATTGATGCAGTTGATGCAGCCAATTTAACCATCAGTGGCAATAATACTTCGCGGGTAATCCGCACAGAGAGTGCAACAAATGTTACTCTAAAAAACCTGATTATTGCCAACGGCAAAGTTTCTGGAACCGATCAGAATAATGAGGCAACTAGCGCCGGTGGTGGCATTCAAACAGGAGGTAGCAGCACTTTAACTTTAGAAAATAGCCAAGTCAATAATAATGTTGCTGGTTTTGGTGGCGGCATTTACACGGGTTTCCGCAGCACGACGACTGTAATTAACAGCAAGTTTAGTGGCAATGATGGTTCATTCGCGGATAATACCGAACGTGGTGGCGGCGCGATCGCAACTAAAAGCGGCGGTGTTCTGACTATCAGAGATAGCGAATTTACCAACAACAAAGGCAGCTACGGCGGTGCTGTTAATAACCTGTTGGGCAGCATGACGATCGAAAACTCTAAATTCATCGGCAACCGCACAGAGAAAGGCGTTGGCGGGGCAGTTTACGTCGATGGTGCTAATGCTTCGGGGCCGAATGCAACCCCCGGCCCCGTTGCCGGAACTATTGCTATCCGCAACAGCGTTTTTGATGGCAATATCGGAGCGAGAGAAGGAGGAGCGGGATTTTTATTTGGCTATCTTCAAGATAAGATAGTTTTGGAAAATAGCACGTTTGTTAACAATAAAGCTGTTAAGGATCTAGCAGGACTTGGAGGTTCCGGAGGCGCAATTCGTCACGGAAATGTGGATCTTACTGTAACAAACTCCACTTTCGCTAATAACCAAGCTGAAGATAATGGAGGCGGTTTGTGGGCAGGAGGGAATGGAAATATCAGCGTTGTCAACAGTACCTTTTCCGGCAACAGCGCTGCTAAGCAGGGCGGAGGAATGGTTGTCGCTAACAGAGATTCCTTTTCGACTAACATCGTTAATTCGACTTTTGCTAAGAATACCGCTGAATTTTCGGGAGGTATTGCTACTTTTAACGACCCTGTGAAATCGCCAATTACTGTCAAGAATTCGATTTTTGATAGGAATACGGCAAGTAACTCTTTTAAAACTAGGCAGCACACTGGACGGGAGCTAATCGATGGGGGAAACAATCTTCAATTTCCCGCTAAACTGACGGTTGGAGATCCTAATGATAGTAATGTTACGCCGAATGTGACGATCGCCGATCCCTTACTCGGCCCTTTGGAAAATATTAACGGCGCTTTCGTGCTGCCGCTGCTAACAGGAAGTCCGGCAATTGATACTGGTACTGGTGCGGGCGCGCCGGCGGCAGATCAGCGCGGTGTGAGTCGCCCTCAAGATGGTGATAATAACGGAAGTGCGATCGTTGATATTGGCGCTTACGAATTTAACCCTACAGTCACGCCCACCCCAACTCCCACACCGACTCCGACGCCGACTCCAACTCCCACTCCGACTCCCACACCCGAACCGACTCCGACTCCCACACCCGAACCAACTCCCACGCCCACACCCGAACCGACACCAACTCCCACGCCAACTCCGGCCGTAGATGATTGCCTACTCGATAGCCTCAACCCTCCGCAACTAGATCCGGCCACCATCACCCCCAACCCCGTCCAACAAACTATCAACGGCGGCGACACTACCGACTTCATCATGGGCGGTGTCATCAACGATTCAATTAACGGACTTACCGGCAACGATACTCTCTACGGCATGGGCGGCAATGACAACATTGACGGCGGCGCAGATAACGACTCAATATTCGGTAATGAAGGCAGCGATTTCATCTCTGGCGACGCTGGCAACGATACCATCTACGCTGGCAAGGATAATGACACTGTTGTCGGTGGTGAGGGCGACGACTTGTTGAGGGGAGATTTAGGAAATGATACAGTTGCCGGCGGCATTGGCAACGACAGCATTTTCGGCGGCAAAGATGACGATATCTTGCTGGGTGAAGATGGTGACGACTACATTTTAGGCAACTTAGGAAATGACACAATTAATGCCGGAAATGGCAACGATATTGCTTTTGGCAATGAAGGTGGAGACCTAATTTTTGGCGACATCGGTAACGATACCCTGTACGGCGGCAAAGAAAACGACAGTCTCGATGGCGGTGAGGGCAACGACTTGCTGTTGGGCGGCAATGAAAACGATGTGATCTGTGGTGACATCGGTAACGATACGCTTTACGGGGGCAAAGGTAATGATATTCTCAGTGGTGGCAGCGGTGCAGATTTCCTTTCCGGGGATGTTGGGGACGATACATTGACGGGAGGTTCGGGAAATGATGTGTTTTTCCTCAATCAAAGTTCGGGTAGCGACATCATTAATGATTTCCGCAGGGGAGAGGATTTAATTGGGTTGAATTCTGATTTGAGTTTTAATCAACTCAGTATTACTTCCAGCAACAATCAAACTTTGATTACGGTGACGGGAACCAATCAATTGTTGGCGAAGCTTAACAATATTACCCCCGGTATTCTCACTGCTAACGATTTCATTACTCTGTAATTATTATACTAAATCCGGTTTGTCTATACCCTCGATCATTCTGCGTATCCTTCGGCGGTTAAAACCGCTACTAAACAAACGAAGTCTGAGTCCGCAGAGTGAGATAAAAGGAGTATTTAATCCGGATTTAGTATTATAGCATCTTCCAATAAAAAGTAGCCAAGGATGATAAATATCCTCTAATATTCTGATGCTATAGCCACACATATTAATCTCTTTTTCCTAATAAAGCGGACTTGATATTATTCCGTTTTAATACGATCGCACAAATGTCTGTCCTCCTCCTTAACTTCCGCATTGGTTCGCAGATAATCCCCCACGCGATCGCACGCATAACCGAGTTCATCGAGTTTGAGAATACGCTCTAGATCCCACAAAATCACAGTGCGATCGTCCCCGGCGGAGGCAATGAGTTTGCCATCGGGGCTAAACGCAACTCCCCAAACGTTCCCTTCATGTCCGGTTAGCGTCGTTATTTCTGTCCCGTCTGTTTTCCAGAGTTTGAGTTCACCAGTTGCGCCTCCCCCCACCAGCATTTGACCGTTTGGACTAAAATCAACCGCCATCATGCCTCTAGTATTTCCATTGAGGGTTTTGATCAACGTGCCATCGCCTGTCCAGAGTTTAATCGTGTCATCCATGCTGGCAGTTGCCAATGTGCGGCCGTCTGGACTCATAGCAACTTCCCAAACTCCACTGCGATGACCTTTCAAAGGCTTGGAAAATTTACCGTCCAAACTCCACAACCGAACTGTCGCATCTTCACTAACGGAAACTAACTGTTTTCCGTCGGGGGTAAAGTCCACATCGTAAACCCTTGCCTGATGTCCTGTGAGCGTCATCAGGAAAGTACCGTCAGGCTTCCACAGTTTTATGGTTTTATCATCGCTGGCAGAAGCGAGTAGTTGACCGTCTGGACTTGGGGAAATATCCCAAACTCCCGCCTCATGTCCTTTTATTGTTTTTAGCAACGTGCGGTCAAACTGCCAGAATTGAATCGTTTTATCTTCACTGGAGGAAGCCAGGTTAGGTGTGTTGGCAGGGTGGGCAAAGCTAGCACCCCACAGGAAAGAAACGGAGTAAAACGCAGCCTGCTTTCCGGCAAAAGACTTTAGCAATCTACCGTCTCGCGCCCACACTTTAAAGGTTCGATCTGAACTCGCTGAAGCTAACATCTGACCGTCTGGGCTGAAATCGATATCCCAAATGGTGCTGCTATGTCCGTAAAGGACTTTTGAGAAGGGGTTGGTCAGGTTCCAGAGTCGGGCAGTAGTGTCGTCACTGCCGGAAACAATCATTTGACTGTTGGGAATAAAGGCAAGCCCGCGAATTCCAGATTGATGCCCTTTAAAGGTTTTTAACAGTGTCCCGTCTGACTTCCAAAGGTTTATGGTTTGGTCGGCACTGGCGGAAGCGATCGCATCGCCTGCTGTGTTTACAGCAACTTCAAACACTTCCGAATTGTGCCCTATGAGAGTTTTGAGCAGCGTTCCGTCGGGTTGCCAAATTTTAATCGTGTTGTCAGCACTGGCAGAGACGATGACGGGACGTTTTTTGCCACTATTATCGCCAAGTAAGACGAATTTAACGTCCCAAACAGTGGCGCTGTGACCTTCTATGGTTTTCACCAGTTTGCCATCCAAAGTCCAGACCTTGACCGTACCGTCCGCGCTGCTAGAAGCAAGCTGGTTTCCATCAGGACTAAAAGCAACACCCCAAACCCCGCTTTGATGTCCGCTTAGGGTTTTAAGCAGTTTGCCATCCATGCTCCACAGGCGAATGGTACTGTCTTCACTGGCAGAGGCGATGCGCTGCACATCAGGACTGACGGCAATTCCCCAAATCGCAGCACCGTGTCCCTCAAAGGTTTTGAGCAGCTTGCCTTGCCGATTCCACACATAAATGCTGCCGTCCAAGCTGGCTGTGACGACGCGCTGGCTGTCAGAACTAAAACTGACAGCGTGGACGGTGCCTTTGTGTTGCAGGGTGTGCAGTAGGGTGCCATCAAGCTGCCAAAGCTTGACAGTTTGGTCGTTGCTGGCTGTCGCTATCAGTTGACCGTCAGGACTGGCATCAAGTCCCAGAACTGCACTGGGATGCCCCGACAGGCGATTGAATTCTGTCGTTCCGTAGATGGCTTGTTGCAGCACTTGCTGAACTTGAGATTGCAATTGAAGGCTGGAATTAGGGAAACTATCGAGTCTGCGTCTGGCTTTGATGGCAGTCACGAGAGCATCTAATCGCTGTTGGGAGGCGAATTGCCCGGAGGATGAGGAGGTGAGGGCTTGAATTTCGCTCGTAACGGCTTGATGATATTGCCAGAGGGCGAGGATGCTGGAGGCGATCGCAACTATCAGTGCTCCACTTAGCGCTCCAATAAACCTCCGCTGTCGCTTTGCCGTCTCTCGCTCTAAAACTAACCGCTTGCGTTCTTCTGTGAGTCTGGCTTCAACTTCTCTGAGCCTCGCTGCTTCCAGCGCTTGCTGCACTTCCAGCCTGTCTAATTCGCCAGAAGCGGCTAAAAAGTGATAATCCAAATCGCTCAAACTTTTTCCCTGGGCCCAGTAGGAAGCGTCTTTTAACGATTGTCCGCGCAACAATCGCGATTCATCGGTTTGTTTTGAAGCGATCCAAGCGTTGAAAGCTTGGGAATAAGGACGCAGTTGCCCTAACTGTTTTTCTACCCATTGCAGGTTAAAGACTTCTTGATAAATCTGGTTTCTTACCTTCAACAAACCTTGTTGTTTTACTACCAAACCTGATAGCAGCAGTTCGATCTGCTCTCGACTATCATCCGCTTCAAGTCCACCACATTGTAAGAGGTTTTGATAGATACCTAAGCTACGTGCAGTGAGTTGTTCGTTGCGAATGATGCGATCGCGGATTGTCTTTAAATGCTCTGGCTCATCTTGCGATTCCCATTTATTAATGATGTTTTCTCTCACCAATGATTCCACAAAAAATCCCTCGGTTCCCGGTATTTTTAAATCACCCGTGTGGGATTTCCGCGCCATTTTTACAACTAATTCACATATTTTTTGCGTTAAAAACGGCTGTCCTCCAGTCCAATCTAAGATTTTTTTGAGAACTGCTTGCGGATTGGCTATGACATTTTCTAACCCTTTCGCTAATGGTTGCGCTTCTTCTAAGCTAAATCCTGACAAATCGATCGCTTGTCCGATATTAAAAGGTGTCCGATTTTTATCGGCGATTAAATCACTGGGTGTAGCTACTCCGAAAATCGCGAAGGTAATCCGGTTGTATTCTGGATTAATGGCTCGTTGGTTGTAACAATAACGAATCAAGGCAAAAAAGTCATCGACGGGAAAATCTAAACTTAAAATACTATCAATCTCATCGACAAATATAAAAATTCGCTCGTTCGGAAATTGAACCAATAAAATCTCTTCAATAAATTGACTCAATCTTTGCAGGAGAGAAACTTCTTCTTGTTCTTTCCACCAAGTTTTTAAGTTTAATTGCCCTAAAAGATGGAAGCCACGCCATAAATCCCCAACGATTCCTTTGTACCACTGTAAGGGAGTAATGTTTTCGCTACCGATACGGGTCATGTCGATCGTGCTGCATTGAAATCCTTCGGCTTGCAATCGATGGAAGGTGCGAACGAGAAGGGAAGATTTGCCCATTTGTCGCGAATTGAGGACGTAGCAAAACTCGCCTCGTTTTAAGGCTTGATAAAGTTCGATATCTGCGTGTCGTTGGACATAGGTAGGCGCATCAGTTGTGAGACTGCCACCAATGTGGTAAGAGTAATCTTTCATAATTGATAGTTAATTGTTTCGGATAATTTAGCGATCGCCCACTCGATCGCACAGATGCCTATCTTCCTCCTTCACTTCGACATTCGTTTGCAGATAATCCCACACCCAGTCGCATCCATACTGGAGAAAATCGAGCTGGAAAATTCGCTCTAAATTCCACACAATTGCTGTGGTATCCTGACTGGCTGAAGCGACTAACTTCCCATCAGGGCTAAAGCTGACTCCGAACACCCCATCGCTATGTCCTTTTAAGGTTTCAAGCTCTTGACCATCGTAGCTCCAAAGTTTAACTGTCCCGTCAAAACTTGCTGAGGCGAGAGTCTTGCCATCGGGGCTAAATGCGACTCCGAATACCCCATTTTTGTGTCCCTTTAAGGCTCTAATTTCTGTACCATCCAACCGCCAAAGTCTCACCATGCTATCCATACCTGCTGAAGCGAGAGTCTTGCCGTCAGGGCTAAATGCCACTCCCGCTACCTGACGGCGATGGCTTGTTAAAGTGTGTAGAAGCTTGTAGCTGGGCTTTCCAGAGGCGATCGCATTATCCCACTGCCAAAGTTTGACAGTGCCATCCACACTACCAGAGGCAATGAGCTTTCCATCGGGACTAAATGCCACTCCGTTAATGTGATCGCTATGTCCTTTGAGAGTTGCTAATTGGGTGCCGTCAATCCTCCAGACTTTGACCGTTTTGTCCTCACCCGCGGAGGCGAGTGACTGCCCATCGGGATGGAAATCAACCGCGAAAACTCTACCTTGATGTCCAGTAAAAGTCTTGATTAAGGTTCCATCTAGTCGCCACAATCGAACAGTGCTGTCATAACCACCTGTCGCAATCGTGTCTCCCTTTGGGCTGAAATCTACTCCGAAAACTTTATCAGCTTGTTTAGGGAAAGTGCGAATTAAGCTACCATCAAGCGGCCAAAGTTTAACGGTATTGTCACGACTGGCGGTGGCAATTGTCTTACCATCAGGACTAAATTTTATGGTGTAAATTGATGCTTGATGTCCGTTAAGAGTCTTCAGCAAACTATCATCAAGCTTCCAGAGTGCGATCGGGCCATCCCAACTGGATGAGGCAAAGATTTTCCCGTCAGGACTCCAAGCCAATCCAGAGACGACATCCTTCGCGACTAGCAGGGTTTTTACCAGAGTCCCGTCAAGCTGCCACAGTTTGACTGTTCTGTCTAGACTTGCCGAGGCAAGCAAACCACCTTGAGGGTTAAAAGCGATTTTGGTCACGGCATCGCTGTGTCCAGTTAGGGTTTTGACTAAAGTTCCGTCAAGCTTCCAAAGTTTGACTGTTTTATCCGCACTCGCCGAGGCAATGAGATATTCTGAAGGGCTGTTGGCGTAGCCTGCGGGCGCATAGGCAACATTCATAACTCTATCCGTATGTCCGGTGAGGGTTCTGATCAGTTTACCGTCTGCATTCCAGAGTTTGATGGTTTGATCTTTAGAAGCAGATGCAATAGTTTGACTGTCCGGGCTAAAGGCAACGCTGTTAACTTCATCTGTATGTCCGGTGAGAGTTCTCAGCAGTTTACCGTCTGTACTCCAGAGTTTAACTGTTTTATCTTTAGAAGCAGAAGCAATAGTTTGATTGTTAGGAGCGATCGCGACTTGTGAAATATTATCGGTATGTCCTTTTAAGGTCTGCCATAAGGTATAACTCGGCTTGACCTTGGTTGATTTTGTACTGTTTTTACGCCAAAGTTTGACTGTTTTATCCGCCGAACCCGAAGCAATTAAATTCCCTCTGGGGTTAAATACGACTCCCCAAACTGCATTGTTGTGCCCTTGAAGCATTCCTAGTCTTGTACCGTCTTTTTCCCAAAGATCGATCGTTTTGTCGGCAGAAGCTGAGGCGATGAGTTCCCCATCAGGACTGAATGTGACATCATTCACCACATTGTTATGCCCCGATAAATGATTATAGTCAACTGCTCCATAAACAGCTTGATGGAGAGCTTCTTTAACTGAGCGTTCGAGTTCTGGGTCTACACCACCTAACTTTTGCAGTTGTCGCTTTCCTCTGATTGCCTCTATGAATGCGTCTAGTTTTTGATTGGAGGCGAATAGTGCTTCGGAAGATTTGGCGATCGCTTTGATTTCGCTGACAGCAGTTTGCCGATACTGAAAATACACCGCTACCCCCAATGCACAGGCGATAATTAATGCTATTGTTACTACAAAAAGCAAAAATCTTTGCCGCTTAGAACTTTTTTTCTCTACAGCTAATCTTTTTTGTTCTTCCGTTAGTCTGGCTTCAATTTCTTTAGCCCGTTCTGCTTCCAATCCTACCTGCATTTCTCTGCGGTCTAATTCTTCAGAAGCGCCTAAAAACTGATAATCTAAGTCACTCAAACTTTTACCCTGGGCCCAAGCTTGAGCATTTTTCAATGCCTGTCCGCGCAACAGTCGGGATTGATCGGTCTGCTTGGAATTTATCCAAGCATCAAAGGCTTGAGAATATGGACGCAAGGAAGCGAGATTTTTTTCTACCCATTTTTTGTTAAATACTTCTTGATAAATCTGGTTTCTTACCTGTAAAAACCCCTGAGATTTTACTACCAAACCAGACAGCAATAGTTCTACCTGTTCTCGCGAGTCATCGGTGGGTACTTCCACTCCTTGTAAGATTTTTTGATAGATGCCTAGTAGTCTGCCAGCACGTTGCTCGTTTCTCAGGATGCGATCGCGGATCGTCTTTAAATGCTCTGGTTCGTCTTGAGATTCCCAATTCTGGATGATGTACGATCGCACGACAGATTCCACAAAAAATCCTTCCGTTCCCGGGGGAATTATCAGCACGTCACTGTGAGATTCTAGCGTTGCTCTTACTATCAATTTACACAGCTTTTGGCTCAGAAATGGTTGCCCAGAAGTCCAAGCTAATATTGCTTTCATAATTGCCTCGGCATTACTAACTACACTCTCTAACCCTTGAGTTAAAGGAGAGGCTTCTTCCAAGGAAAAACCGGGCAAATCTACTGCTTGTCCGATATTAAAAGGTGTCCGATTTTTATCGGAAATTAAATCACTGGGCGCAGCTACTCCGAAAATCGCGAAGGTAATCCGGTTATATTCTGGATTAATGGCTCGTTGATTGTAACAATAACGAATCAATGCGAAAAAGTCATCGACAGGAAAATCTAAACTTAAAATACTATCAATCTCATCGACAAATATAAAAATTCGCTCGTTCGGAAATCTCGCTAATAATACCTCTTCAATAAATTGACTCAATCTTTGCAGGAGAGAAACTTCTTCTTGCTCTTGCCACCAGCTTTTTAAATTAACTTTTCCTACCAGATTGAAACTGCGCCACAAATCCCCAACAATTCCTTTATACCACTGTAAAGGAGTAATGTTTTCGCTACCGATACGGGTCATGTCGATCGTGCTGCATTGAAATCCTTCGGCTTGCAATCGATGGAAGGTGCGAACGAGAAGGGAAGATTTGCCCATTTGTCGCGAATTGAGGACGTAGCAAAACTCGCCTCGTTTTAAGGCTTGATAAAGTTCGATATCTGCGTGTCGTTGGACATAGGTAGGCGCATCAGTTGTGAGACTGCCACCAATGTGGTAAGAGTAATCTTTCATAATTGATAGTTAATTGTTTCGGATAATTTAGCGATCGCCCACGGCATCGCACAAATGTCTATCCTCCTCCTTTACGTCGGCATTTGTTCGCAAATAATCTCGCACGCGATCGCATCCAGAGGCTAGTACCCGATCTAACTCTACACTCTCCTCTAAATTCCAGAGAATTACTGTTTTATCCTCTGAAGCAGAAGCAAGAGTTTTGCCCTCAGAACTAAAAACTAAAGACCCCACCCGTCCGTTATGTCCAATTAAAGTGGTAATCTCATTGCCGTCACGTTGCCAAAGTTTAATCATACCGTCACTACCTCCTGTAGCGATCGTTTTATTGTCAGGACTAAAAGCCACACTCCAAATTCCAGAAATATGTCCCTTGAGAGTGTGTAGCAACTTACCATCACGACTCCAAAGTTTAGCCGTTTTGTCATCACTCGCCGAAACAATTACCTCGCCGTCCGGGCTGAAAGCTACACCAAAAACTAAACTACTGTGACCTTGAATGGTCTTAATTAACCTACCATCAAGCCGCCAAAGCTTAACTGTCTTATCTCCACTTGTTGAAGCAATAACCTTCCCATCAGGACTAAAAGCTACCCCCCAAACCCCAGCTTTATGTCCTCTGAGGGTAGTCAATTCGGTTCCGTCTAACTGCCAAAGTTTTACTGTTCTATCCCCACTGGAAGAAGCTATAATTTTGCCGTCAGGACTAAAAACAACTCTCCTCATATCAACTCCTCCTGGGAGAGTCTTTAATAAAGTGCCATCAGCACTCCAAAGTTTAACTGATTTGTCTGCACTAGCGACAGCAATAATTTTGCTATCGGGACTGATATCAACACCACTAAACGCAGAGTTGCGGCCCTCAAATCGCCTCAGTAAGTTACGGTTCCTGTGCCAAAGCAAAACCTCGTTTCCACTTGATGAAACAACTAATCTTTGATTTTTGCTTAAAGCTACTCCCCAAACGCCAGCAGTATGTCTCCGTAGAATTGTCAGCAAGGAATTACTGAATTTCCAGAGTTTAACAGTGCCATCAAAAGAAGTCGATGCAAGATATTCGCCATTGTGACTAAATGAAAGATCGCTAATTGCGCTGCCATGTGCTTTGATCGTGGTGAGTAAGGTGCCGTCAATGTTCCAGAGTTTGAGTATTTGGTTATCAGAACCAGAGGCGATGGTTTCTCCATCGGGGCTAAAAGCTAATGCCTGAACTCCTGCCTCATGGGCGGCAATTGTTCTTAACAAAGTGCCGTCACGGTGCCAGAGTTTAATAGTACCGTCTCCAGTGCCCGCAGCGATCGCCTTACCATCAGGACTAAAGATAATGGATAAAACAGGAGATTCATTTTGTGAAAGCGTTTTGAGCAAGGTGCCATCACGCCGCCAAATTTTCACAGTGCTATCTTCAGAAGCGGAGGCAATTAACTCTCCATCTGGGCTAAAAACTGCTTTCCTGACTACGCCAAGATGCCCTGTTAATGTCTTGAATAATGTGCCATTGCGCCGCCAGAGTTTCACCGTACTATCTTGGGAAGCTGAGACAATTAATTCTCCATCTTGGCTAAACTTGACGCTGTAAATTGGAGCTTTATGTCCTGTGAGAGTGTGTAAAGGTAGTGCTGCTTTATCTGTGCTACTGTTAAGCTGCCAGAGTTTAATTGTTAAGTCTCCACTCCCAGAAACGATAAGCTGACGATCGGGACTGATGGCAATTCCTAGAACGGGTGCTATATGTGCTTTGAAGGTGCGAATTAATCTGCCATCTTGATGCCAAATTTGCACCTCCCCGTCGCTTGTCCCCACAGCGATCATCTCCTCATCAGGACTAATGGCTAAGGCATTCATCCAACCACTATTGCCTGAAAAACGGTTATATTCAATTGCTCCATAAATTGCTCGACGTAGGGCAGATTCAACCATGCCATTTGTCTGGCGATCTGTGCCGTTTAATAGTTGTAGTTCTTTTCTGGCTTTGAGGGCTTCTATTAAGGCATCTAACCGCTTATCTAAGGCAAATAGGGCTTCGGAATACCGCGTTATGCTTTGAATTTTGCCAATTTTTTCGTTGCGTTGGCTTTGAGTGGCTTGATGATATTGTGAAAAGGCGATCGCTCCCAATCCTAAAGCTAAGATTAAGGCCATACTGAGTGTTACTATAAAGTGTTTTTGTCGTTTGGCATTTTTTTTCTGCTCGAACAGTCGCGCTTCAACTTCTGTTAGTCGTGCTGCTTCTAGTGCTTGTTGCACTTCGATGCGGTCTAATTCTTCACTTTGGGATAAAAACTGATAATCTAGGTCACTTAAACTTTTTCCTCGCGCCCAATCTTGAGCGTCTTTCAATGCTTGTCCCCGCAATAGGCGCGATTTATCTTGTTGTTTTGTCGCCCACCACGCATCTAAGTTTTGCGAATAAGGACGTAGTAATCCTAATTTTGTTTCGATCCATTCGCTGTCAAAAACTCTTTGATAAATTCGATTTTTTACTTTCAGGAAACCTTGTTGTTTTTCTACCAAGCCACTGAGTAGCAATTCTATCTGTTCTCGACTGTCATCGGTTGGCACTGGCACTCCTTGCCAAATTTTCTGGTAAATTCCCAGCCATCTACCCATGCGCTGCTCGTTTCGCAAGATGCGATCGCGGATTGTCTTTAAATGCTCTGGTTCGTCTTGCGATTCCCATTTATAGATGATGTTTTCTCTCACCACCGATTCCACAAAAAATTCCTCGGTTCCCGGTAGGATTTTTAAATGCCCGCTGTGGGATGCGCGCGCTATTCTTACCACTAATTCACATATTTTTTGAGTTAAAAATGGCTGCCCTTCCGTCCAAGCTAAGATTTCTTTGAGAACTGCTTGCGGATTGGCTATGACATTTTCTAACCCTTTCGCTAATGGTTGCGCTTCTTCTAAGCTAAATCCTGACAAATCGATCGCTTGTCCGATATTAAAAGGTGTTCGATTTTTATCAGCGATTAAATCGCTGGGTGTAGCTACTCCAAAAATCGCGAAGGTAATTCGGTTGTATTCGGGATTAATTGCTCGTTGGTTGTAACAATAACGAATCAAGGCAAAAAAGTCATCTACGGGAAAATCCAAGCTTAAAATACTATCAATCTCATCGACAAATATAAAAATTCGCTCGTTCGGAAATCTCGCTAATAATACCTCTTCAATAAATTGACTCAATCTTTGCAGGAGAGAAACTTCTTCTTGTTCTTTCCACCATGTTTTTAAGTTAAGTTGCCCTAAAAGATGGAAACTGCGCCATAAATCCCCAACAATTCCTTTATACCATTGTAAGGGAGTGATATTTTCGCTACCGATGCGGGTCATGTCGATCGTGCTGCATAGAAATCCTTCAGCTTGCAATCGGTGCAGGGTGCGGACTAATAGAGAAGATTTACCCATCTGTCGCGAGTTGAGGACGTAACAAAAGTCGCCTGCTTTTAAGGCTTCGTAGAGTTCGGAATCTGCTTGTCGTTCAACATAGGTAGGCGCATCACTGGCGAGACTGCCACCAATTTGGTAAGAGTAATCTTTCATAATTGATAGTTAATTGTTTCGGATAATTTAGCGCTCGCCCACTGCATCGCACAAATGTCTGTCCTCCTCCTTCACATCGGCATTTGTCCGCAAATAATCCCGCACCCAGTCGCAACCAAACACCAGAGGGTCTGTATTGAGAATTCGCTTCACATTCCACAAAATCGCCGTTTCGTCATGGCTGGCGGAAACAAGGAAAGTGCCGTCGGGACTGAAGGAAACTCCTGTCACTATACCTGTATGCCCCGCGAGCGTCCTCAGCAAGATGCCCTCTTTGTTCCAGAGTTTCACAGTGTTATCCAGACTTGCCGTAGCGACGATCTCACCATCCGGGCTAAAGGAAACTCCCATCAGTGCCTGTGTGTGACCTTTAAGCGTTCGCAGGATCTGTAAAGAGTGAGGAACCGAAGAGTCAATAAGAGTCGATGAGATATCTAATTTCCAGAGTTTGGCGGTGCTATCCATACTGGCTGAGGCGAGCATCTTGCCATCGGGACTGAAACTGACTTTCTTAATCAAAGCTTGATGGGCATCAATCGCCTGCAACAAAGTGCCATCTAGTTTCCAGATCGCGATCGCGCCGCTGCTATTGACGGCGGCTAGAGCTTTTCCATCAGGGCTAAAGGCCACACTCCAGAAGGTGCTGCCATCTAGCTTCAGAGTTCGTAGGGGCAGTGCCCCCGTGCCTGCCCCGTCTGGCTGCCAGAGTTTCACCGTGCCGTCTGCACTTGCGGAGGCAAGAATTTTACCGTCAGGACTCCAAGTAATTCCGTAAACGATTCCGTTGTGTGCCTTGATTTCTCGCAGGAATCTGCCATCCTTATGCCAGAGTTTAACTGTTTTTTCGCCCCCCGCGGCAATAAGTTTACCGTCAGGACTGAATGCCAAATCCCAAAGCTCTCCTGTGCCCTCCTTGAGCGTTTTGTGCAACGTGCCATCGACGCACCAAAGTTTCACCGTGCCGTCTATACTTGCAGTGGCGACGATTTTACCGTCAGCAGCGAAAGCAGCAGCATAAAGAGCAGCGTCGTGACCTTGCAGGGGCAAGAAAAAAATGTTTTTCGGCTGCCAAAGTTTGACATCATTTCCTACACCCAGCGAAGCAATGAAAGTGCCGTCAGGACTGAAATTGATATCCCACACGGCACTGCTATGTCCTCTAAAAGTTCTCAGCTCTTTACCGTCTTTGCTCCAAAATTTAATGGTTCGATCATCGCTGCCTGTGGCGATAATCTCACCGTCAGGACTTAAATCTAGACTCTCAACGCCAGATGCGTGACCCTTAAGGGTTTGTAGGGGAGGCACTTGCGTTGGCGGGTTCCCCGACGTAAGCAACGTGCCTGGGTGTAACTCTTCGTCTAGGGGAGCATTGGAGCGCCAAAGTTTAACAGTTTTATCCATGCTCGCGGAGGCAAATATCTCGCTGTCAGGACTGAACTTGACATTCCAAATGGCAGCGCTATGCCCTTGAAACGCTCGCAGTAACTTTACGGATACCCAGAATGGGCCGTTTTTTTTCCACAATCGGATCGTACCCTCCGTACTGCCGCTACCGAGCATTTCCCCGTTGGGGCTAAAGCTCAGGCTCCTCACCGCATCGGTACGATCGAGAATGGTTAATAAATTGCCGTTTTTGTCCCAGAGTTTAACGGTGTTATTCTCACCGGATGCGGCTAAAATCTCCCCATCTGGGCTGAAGGCTAGACCGTTAAACTCGGTGCTGTGTCCCTCAAGGGTGTGTAAGAGTTTGGGGTTCTGCCAAGACGTTCCCTTTTGCTGCCAAAGTTTAACTGTGCCATCTTCACTGGCGCAAGCGAGGAGTTTGCTATCGGGGCTAAAAGCCACCCTCCATACCACAGCGTTGTGGGGAAGAGTGGCAACAAGGGTGCCATCTCGCTGCCAGAGTTTGACCACTGTCTCTGTACTTGAGGAGGCAATGGTCTGAGCGTCGGGACTGATTGCTAATCTAAACAGTGTCGCCTGTTGTCCTGACAAGCGGTTGAACTCGGAAGCTCCATAAACTGCCTGCTCTAGTAATAATTGCACGCGATTTTCTAGTTCGGAATTTGTGCTGCCGAGTTGTTGCAGTTTGCGCTTGGCTTTGATGGCGGCAATGAGGCTGTCTAATTTTCGCTCTAAGGTAAAGAGGGCTTCGGATGAGGTGGCGATCGCTTCGATTTCGCTCAAGGTAGCATGGCGATATTGCCAAAAAGCTGCTGTTCCGAGAAACAGGGCGATGGCTAATGCGAAAGAGAGTGCAGCAATAAACCACTTTTGCCGTCTGGCATTTTTTTCGACTTCTTTTAACCTTTCTGCTTCTAAGGTTACTTGCATTTCTTGCTTGTCGAGTTCGGCGCTAGCTGCTAAAAACTGATAGTCTAAATCGCTCAAACTTTTTCCCTGCATCCAGATTTGAGCATCTTTTAAGGCTTGTCTCCTCAAAAGGCGCGAATCATCTGTTTGTTTGGCAGCGACCCAAGCATCGAAAGATTGGGAGTAAGGACGCAGTTGCCCTAATTGTTTCTCTACCCATTCTATATTAAATACTTCTTGATAAATTCTATTTTTTACCTGCAAATAGCCTGCATTCTTTACCACTAAACCCGATAGCAATAGTTCTATTTGTTCTCGGCTGTCATCGGTTGATACCCCCCCTAGCCCCCCCTTAGTAAGGGGGGGAGCCGAAGGCGGGGGGGTCAGAATTTGCTGGTAAATGCCGAGTAATCTTCCGGCGCGTTGTTCGTTTCTCAGGATGCGATCGCCTATCATTTTTAAATGCTCCGGTTCGTCTTGCGATTCCCATTTATCGATGATTTGCGATCGTACTAGACTATCCACCCAAAATGCCTCGGCTCCAGGGGGAATATTTACTAATCCTCCCGCCGTTTCTAGGCTGGATCTATACGCCAAATAGCAAATTTTATGGGTGAGAAATGGCTGTCCTGAAGTCCAAGCTAATATTTGTTTGAGAACGGCATGAGGATTACTGACGGCACTCTCTAATCCCTTAACTAATAGTTGGGCTTCGTGCAGTTCAAAACCCTGCAAATCTATAGCACGACCGATATTAAAAGGAGTTCGCTTTTTGTCTGCAATTAAATCGCTTGGCGTGGCTACTCCAAAAATTGCAAAAGTAATGCGGTTATACTCTGGATTAATCGCTCGCTGATTGTAGCAAAACCGAATTAAGGCAAAAAAATCATCGACAGCGAAATCCAAACTGAGAATGCTATCGATTTCATCGATGAATATAAATATCCGCTCGTGAGGAAAATTGACCAGCACGATATCTTCAATAAAATGACTCAATGTTTGCGAAAATGAGACCTCTTCCTCGTCGCGCCACCAAGTTTTTAAATTAACTTTTCCTACCAGATTGAAACTGCGCCACAAATCCCCAACAATTCCTTTATACCACTGTAAGGGAGTGATATTTTCGCTACCGATGCGGGTCATGTCGATCGTGCTGCATTGAAATCCTTCGGCTTGCAGCCGGTGCAGGGTACGGACTAAGAGAGAAGATTTGCCCATTTGCCGGGAGTTAAGGACGTAACAAAATTCGCCAGCTTTTAAGGCTTCATACAGTTCGGAATCTGCTTGCCGCACTACGTATGTAGGCGCATCACTGGCGAGACTGCCACCAATTTGGTATGTTACCTGGGTCATGCGGTTTATGGGTGGGTTTAAAGCTGAGTATGTAGGGAATTTATTTAGAGGTAAGGATGTGGTGCTGGAGCTGTATTATAATATAATTTATGATAAATTATGCTAACTTCTGGTTAATTTATGCCTGTTTTTTAGTCCGCATAGGCGGACTTTGTTTGTATAGCAGCGATTTCTAAGCGCCAGAAAAAGTCGAGTTTTTAAGGCGGATATTGGATTACGCAAATGAACTCTAAAGCCAGCTCTAAATAAAGTTGTGCGAAGTAAAATACAGGCGGTACAACTCGCAGCTTAGCGTACAGCGGTTGTTATCGATATGAATCAGCCCCATACTAAATAATTTAGAAGCCAATATCGGATCTAATTCCACTCCGTGTTCCGATTTTACCACTTGTTTAACTGCAACCGCAAGTTCGGGATACTCTTGGAATGTGGTCCAAAAACTCCGCAAGTAATCTTTATAAATTCCCGCTATTGTCGGAGCTTCTTGTAGTAGCTGATCTAGCCTTACACTGTTTTGACAGAGGTGGTAAAGAGCTAGCCGCACCAGATAAGGATGTCCCCCCACCATTGCCATCAGTCGATCGCCATTGGGGCCATCTGTCCAATCCAGTCCGTGACGCTGGGCTAAAGCAACTATCTGCTCTTCTGTAAAATAGGGCAATTGCAGCGGCAAACCGACATTAAAAGGCGATTCTGTGAGCTTTAAAGGAATATAAATTTCTGTGGAGTGAAGAACGATTAACCGCAGTTTTTCCAGGGTTTTAATCCGCTTTGCTTCTTCATGCCAGCTTCGCAGCAGTGGCAAAAATTCTCGGGCAATTTTGGGATACTCAAAAATTTTATTTACTTCATTTAAAGCTAACACAAGAGGCGTACTTATTTTTGCTAATACATATTGTTGCAAATAGATGGTGCAGCTTACTTTGCTACCCATGTCTTCATCCCAATAATCATCTAATAGAGGTGGTAATCCTAGGTGACGGCTGATATTGGCACAAAACCAGCGTAAAAATTTATCGATATTAGCTAAAACAGCTTCCTCGGCTTGCTGAAAATCTAAACTTACTGTTCGATAGTCAAGAGAACTTGCACGATCTAAAATCCTTAGCAGAAGGGAACTTTTTCCCATCTTCCTGGGAGCCTTAATCCGCAGCACACTTCCTGGTTTGGTAATCTCTCGATAGGCGAGTTCTTCAATTAGCGGGTGATGGATATAAAATGGCGAACCGAGGGGTACGGGAGATCCGGGAAATTCTAAAGGTGTTGCGAGGCATTGGCTGCGGGTGAATTCTTCAATTAATTCTCGTTCCTCTGTGGTCAGGGAACGTGATTCTACACAAGAGCGAAAATTTGATTTGCTAATAGATGTCTGCAAGATTTGAGAGAGAGATTGCCACAAGGACGAGGCGATGTTTCTCAGGTAATGCTCTCCGTAATGAGAGGCAGATGCGATACTTGTATAAGTCTTTCCTTCCCAAACTTGGCGGAGTATGATTTCTTGTATGGGATATAAATCTTTTTGTAATCGCACACGAGTTAGCTGTAGTACCTCATCTATCGTCATAACGAGCAATAACCATATAAGTGTATCGTTGATATTATCACTTATGATTGAGTGTAAAGCTCAGAGCGATCGCCGATTGGATTGCGACACGATACTGTCGCGACATTTTTCATGGGGTAATTGGTCAAATCGGTTAAATCTCCCCGAAGAGTATCACTGTCAATGATCAAGAATTCCCTCGCGGGGTGGGGGCGGGTGTATTTAACCTGTCTGCACTTTTCAAAGGTACAAAAGTGAACCCACCTCTACAGGTTTTTGAGAATGGTTCTCTTCGTTAATTTAAATCCGTGACATCCGTTAAATCTGGTAATTACCCCGTTGCCTGACTGGTCACTCAGTGCTACAACCCAATTTTAATGGGCGCTGGCGCTCCTACTGGAAAGGAATCTGCGCTCAGTTTTTCTTGATCGTTGGCCAAAATGTCATGTCGGTGTCACAGTTGGTAGTGAAGGCAGAATTAAAAATGTGACAGTTGACTTTGCTAAAGCTGAGTCGATTGATGTTAATTTAATTAACAATAGTTTCAGATCGCTGCATTTACTCATCACAAGTGTGAAGGCCAAAAGCCTAATTCTTATTTGTGTGCCAGCATTTTTTTAAAATTTTCCTGTAATCACCTCTGAAAAATTTTAGCAAATAACCGAGTTAATTTGATGCAAATGGTTCATGAAATGTTTTCAAATTATTTTATTCCTCACGGTCATTGCTACTTGTGGAAGCCGGGATTAGTGGGGCTACACGTTTTGTCCGATGGTTTGATAGCCGTAGCTTATTTTTTGATACCGATTACGCTGATTTATATTGTTAAAAAGCGGCAAGACGTGCCTTTTGACTGGGTTTTCATGCTGTTTGGCTCTTTTATTATCTGCTGCGGAATTACCCATATTATGGAAATATGGACGCTGTGGCATCCTAATTATTGGTTCTCGGGTTTTCTTAAAGCGATTACGGCGTTGATTTCGCTATCTACAGCAGCAGTGCTGGTGGAACTAATCCCAAAAATCTTGGCTATTCCCAGTCCTGATCAATTGGCGGTGGCAAATGTAGCTTTACAAAATGAGATTGGCGATCGCAAACAAGCTCAAGAAGCACTCTCGGAATTAATGCTAGAATTGGAAAAACGGGTGATAGAGAGGACGATCGCTTTAGAATCCACTAATGAACTTTTGCTACAGGAAAATCGCGATCGCTCTTTGGCTGAAAATTCATTGCGGCACTCGGAAGCTAAACTGCGAGAACAAACTCAGCATTTAGAGAACGCTCTGCAACAACTTAAAGGCGCTCAAACTCAACTCGTGCAAACTGAAAAAATGTCGTCTTTGGGGCAAATGGTAGCTGGGGTTGCCCACGAGATCAATAACCCTGTTAACTTCATTTATGGCAATCTGATTCCTGCGGAGGAATACATTAAAGAGCTTGTAGAATTGATTAAGGCTTATCAAGTTTATTACCCCACTCCGGCGCCGGAAATTGCAGACAAGATTCACACTATCGAACTCGATTTTATTTTAAAAGACTTGCAAAAACTTTTTGGTTCGCTCAAAATTGGAGCAGAGCGAATTAGGGAAATTGTTAAATCTTTACGGACTTTCTCCCGGTTAGACGAAGCCGACATGAAAAAGGTAAATATCCATGAAGGTCTCGATAGCACTTTAATGATTTTGCAGCACCGCTTGAAAGAACAACCAAACCGTCCGCCTATTCAAGTGATTAAAGAGTATGGAGATTTGCCAGAATTGGAATGCTACGCTGGACAGCTTAACCAAGTATTTATGAATATTTGTTCTAATGCTATTGATGCTTTAGAACAGATTGTACAGCAGGGATATTCGACCAACGGCTATTGGGAAAATAATTTATTTGACTACTCACAAAACCCCTATTGCCCACTGCTAAAAATTCGCATCCGCACGCTTTTAGTTGATGGCAAGTGGGTGCAGATTCACATTGCTGATAATGGCACTGGCATAGATTATGATGCGATCGCTAAAATTTACGATCCATTTTATACAACGAAACCTATCGGTGCTGGTACCGGACTGGGTTTGGCGATTTCTTATCAGATTATTCAATCCCATGAAGGTTATTTGCGCTGCACATCCGAGGTTGGGAGAGGTACGGAGTTTATCATTGAAATTCCTTTGCGATCGCAATTTAGCGAGCGCCACCTAGTACAAAAGCAAGCTGTTATGAACAAGCTGGGTTTAGGCGTTAATAAATAATGCTGAATCCAGCTAAATTTTTCGGTTTCTTTTATTTTTTGCCTAACTTAGGCATCATCAAATCCATATTATCTGCCAATAACAAGTATTATGTGGGAAGCACTCAAAAATATCTTTTCCCCTACTCAGTATATGCCTCACGGTCATTGCTATCTTTGGCAAACGCCTTTAGTGTGGCTGCACGTAACTGGGGACTTTTTAATCGCGATCGCCTACTATTCAATTCCGGCGATGCTAATTTATTTTATCTTCAAGCGGCGCGATGTTCCTTTTTTAGGAATATTTGCTTTATTTGGTGCATTTATTATTCTCTGCGGCACGGGTCACTTGCTAGACATTTGGACGTTGTGGCATTCCGCTTATTGGCTGTCGGGGATTGAAAAAGGAATTACTGCACTGGTTTCCTGCTACACCGCCGCCTCGATGGTAACACTATTGCCCCAGTTTTTGTCTTTAAAAACCCCCCAAGAATTAGAGGCCATAAATCGCAAGTTGCAGACTGAGATTGGGGTGCGTGAAGATGCTGAATTAGCGTTGCGCCACGCTTATGATGATTTAGAAATAAAAGTCCAAGAGCGCACCGTACAGTTAACAGAAATTAATGGTTATTTAGAAGCACAAATTAGAGAAAGAATAGCCGCTGAATCAGCTTTGCGCGAACGAGAAACTAGGTTAACAGAACAACAAAATGGTTTGCTAGAATTAGCGAAAAATTCTAGTATCTACGAGGGAAATATCGCCGAGGCGTTGAGAGAGATTACGCAAATGGCAACTCGTACCCTGAATGTTGATAGGGCAAGTATTTGGTTTTATCAGGAAGATAAATCCTCACTATGCTGTGCGGATCTTTACGAACTGAGGCCCAATCAACACAGCGCCGGCGCAGAACTAAAAGTTGCTGACTATCCTAGCTATTTCCAAGCTTTGAATACAGAACAGGCGATCGCAGCGGTTGATGCCAAAACAGATCCGCGCACCCGAGAATTTAGCGAATCTTATTTGACGCCTTTAAACATTTCGTCGATGCTAGATGTTCCTATTACCCATCAAGGACAAATTGCGGGTGTAATTTGTTTAGAACATCAGGGAACGACCAGGAATTGGACGCTCGATGAACAAAGCTTCGCTAGCTATGTGGCACAGATAGCAGCTTTAGCAATGGAAGCTCGCGATCGCAAGCAAGCTGAGTTAAACTTGCGTTCTGTCACCGAACGCTTGCAATATTTACTGGCGACTACTCCGGCGGTCATTTTTAGCTGCAAATTAGGGGGAAATTATGACGTAACATTTGTCAGCGATAATATTGTTTCAATGATTGGTTACGAAGCGCGAGAATTTCTTGATGGTTCCCTTGATTGGCATAGCCTGGTTCATCCCGACGATCGAGAGATTGTTGCTACTTCATTCGCTCAGATATTGGAAAAAGAATCGATTTCCTATGAATACCGCGAACGGCACAAAGACGGTAGTTATCGCTGGATATACGATGAGGTTAAGTTAGTCAAAGATGCTGCTGGTATACCTGTGGAGTGCGTTGGTTATGGAGTAGATGTTACTGCTCGCAAACAGGCGGAAATCGCCTTGCAGCAGCAAGTAAAAAGGGAGCGGCTCGTTAATTCCATTCAAGAGCGGATTCGTTCTTCTCTTAACCTAGAAGAAGTGCTGACAATGGCGGTGGAAGAAGTGCGCCAGTTTTTGTCAACAGACAGGACAGTTATTTACCGCTTTAATCCAGATTGGAGTGGATTTATAGCCGTCGAGTCGGTATCTGTCGGTACGATGCCAATTCTGGGAATTGATATTAATGACCCTTGTTTTCGAGAACACTACGTCTCTGTTTACGAGCAGGGACACCTGCGCGCGATCGACAATATTTATACAGCAGGTATTTCAGAGTGCCACGTTAATTTACTGAGCGAGTTGGAAATTAAAGCTAACCTCGTCGTTCCCCTTTTGCAAGGTGAAAAACTATGGGGGCTACTCATTGCTCATCACTGCCGCAGTCAAAGGCATTGGGACTCTTCTGAGATAGAATCTCTCAAGCAAATTTCCGTGCAGCTAGCAATTGCTATCCAGCAATGCACCCTTTTTGAACAAGCTCAAACAGAAATTGCCGATCGCAAATTAGCAGAAACAGCATTACAAAAAGCTGTCGTAGCTGCTGATACAGCTAACCGCGCCAAGAGCGAATTCCTTTCTTCTATGAGCCATGAATTGCGGACTCCTCTGAATGCCATTCTCGGATTTAGTCAGGTGATGGTGCGCGATTCATCTCTCAACAATCAACACCAACAGCACCTAGAAATTATTAATCGCGCGGGTGAACACTTGCTTGCCCTGATTAATGACATTTTAGAAATGTCCAAAATTGAAGCTGGAAGAAGTCAGCTTAATGAAAGCAGTTTTAATTTAATGCGCTTGTTAAAAACCTTAGAAGAAATGTTTCGATTAAAAGCTAAATCTAAAAAATTGCAGCTAAATTTGGCAGTGGGTGACGGCGTACCACATTTTGTTACTGGAGATGAAGGTAAATTGCGGCAAATTTTGATTAATCTTGTAGGAAATGCGATCAAGTTTACAGAGATGGGTAGTGTTACTTTGCGAGTAAAAAATCAGGGACAAGAAAGTTTGAGAGCTAAAAATGCAGAGTTTGGGGACACACAAACAAAACTTGCCGGCGCGGGTTCTGAACATTCCACAAGCTTAGCGCTTGAAGCCACAGCTATACAAAAAAAACCCGGATGGTGCACTGGTTTTAATCAGTCCGAAAGCTTGGCGGACTTTGATTGTGTAGACGCGAATGAACTTCGCCCGGAATTCTTACGCCTTCAGTTTGAAATTGAAGATACTGGCCTTGGGATTGCCGCAGAAGAGATAAATAAGTTATTTGAACCCTTTGAGCAAACAAAAACAGGTCAAAAGTCTCAACAGGGGACTGGATTAGGTTTACCAATTAGCCGCAAATTTGTACAAATGATGGGAGGAGATATTACTGTCAGCAGTACACCTGAGTTGGGAAGTAAGTTTGCATTTGATATTAAAATTAACCTGGCTACTCCCAGCGAGATTAAAATCCTTAAACCGCAGAAAAAAGTAATTAGTTTAGCACCGAATCAACCAGAATACCGGATTTTGGTTGTTGACGATCGCGCCGATAACTGCCTAGTCATAGAGAGATTATTGTCACCCCTAGGCATCCTCGTGCGAGAAGCTAGAGATGGTCAAGAAGCTATTGCTGTATGGGAGGATTGGCAACCGCACCTGATCTGGATGGATATGCAGATGCCTGTCATGGATGGCTATGAAGCAACCAGAAAAATTAAAGCTCATCCGATCGGAAAAAAAACTGTAATAGTTGCTCTTACTGCTAGCGCTTTTGAAGAGGAACGACAAACTATTTTAGGAGCAGGCTGCGATGATTTCATGCGTAAACCCTTCGAGGCAAAGATATTATTTGCGAAAATGGAAGAACTTTTAGGAGTACGTTACATTTACGAGGAATCTGTTGATGCACCACGAGAAAATGAAAGCGAAATTAGCGGAGGGAGTAGCAATCAATCTATCGAGTCACAACTCCGTCAAATGCCTCTTGAGTGGGTAGAAAAGATATCTCATGCTGCTCATGAATGTTGCGACGATAAAATTGTCAAGTTGATTGAGGAAATGCCGAGTGAGTTTGCTTTAGCCGCAGAATATTTAACTACTTTGGTGCAGGATTTCCTATTTGACGATATTATAGATATAGCGCAGTCAGCAGTTGCGACGAGGTAAAAATACCAGTTTTCATCAACTAATCTAAACTTAGGAGAGTATTTTATTGAAAAAAAACCTAACATTAAGCCCCAATACCGTCTCCTTGCCATCTCTTTTTAGGAGATAAAATCTGAATTTCTACTGTTGCATTTTTTTGAGGTAAACTTCGTAAGTGTTAATATTTTTTATCTTGACAAACTACCGTGAGAGATCGCATGGACAGCCATCAGTATCCTACAATCCAAGCCAACATTTTAGTAGTTGATGATAAGCCAGATAATGTGCGGCTTTTATCTACAATCTTGACCGAACAAGGGTATCAGGTTCGTAAAGCGCTGAACGGGCAAAGGGCGATCTCTACAGTTCAAGAGTTTCCGCCGACTCTAATTTTGCTGGACGTGATGATGCCAGACATGAATGGATATGAGGTATGTGCAAAGTTGAAAGCTTCACCAAAAACCAGTTCCATTCCCGTGATTTTCTTAAGCGCTTTAGATGACGTTTTAGATAAGGTGAAAGCCTTTGATGTGGGAGCAGTTGACTATATTACTAAACCTTTTCACGGTAAAGAAGTATTGGCACGAGTGGCAAACCAGTTAACTATTCAAAGTCAACAACAGTTACTTCAACAGCAAACAAAGCAATTCCAAGAACTTGTCGAACGTTTGCAAAACGAAATTAAAGAGCGGCAGGGGGTGGAGCTAGCTTTACGGCTTGCTCAAACAAAGTCGGATCATTTATTGCTGAATATTTTACCAGCAGCGATTGTTGAAAATTTGAAAAAGGGCGAGGGTTCTCCTGCCCAGAGGTTTGATTCAGCAACAGTTCTTTTTGCCGATATTGTCGATTTTACGTCTATTGCTGCTAGAATGTTACCTCTAGAATTGGTAAAGGTACTAAACCAGATTTTTTCAAGGTTTGACCAACTAACTGAAAAACACGGTTTGGAAAAAATTAAAACAATTGGAGATGCTTATATGGTAGCGGGGGGGTTGCCTGTGCCGAGGGCAGATCATGTAGAAGCGATCGCGAATATGGCCTTGGATATGCAGGAAGCGATCGCTGATTTTCAAACTGACAGAGGCGAACCATTTCAAATTAGGATTGGCATTCATACAGGGCCCGTAGTTGCTGGCGTAATTGGCACTAAAAAATTTAGCTATGACTTGTGGGGAGATACTGTTAATGTTGCTTCTCGGATGGAATGTCAAGGCTTACCGGGATATATTCAAGTTACTACTGCTATTTACGAAGTGTTAAAAGATCGGTATTTATTTGAAGAAAGAGGTGCGATCGCGATTAAAGGAAAAGGAGAGATGATCGCCTATTGGCTAAAGGCTAAAAAAGATAATTCAGCGTTTGAAACCGATTATAGTCAAAGGAAGTCCTCTCCTAGCGAAGTAATAGAGTACCCAAATACCCCACTGCTTTAAGAAGTCGGGCATCTCACCTAAAAGCTACGGATGAAAGTTGAACTAATTATTAAAAAATGAAAATAATTTGCAACTGCAAATTAGTAGGTTCCCGGACGATTTCAATGCGATCGATAAATTCTCGAAAGTAAAACCTGCGTTCTGATTCTGATAAATCGAGCCAAAATTGCGGCAGGGAAACTGTTTGGGCAATTTCTCGCAAATTTACGGGGGGTAGTTGCGCTAATTTGCTTTGCAGTTCGGCAATTTCGGTGCGGATTTTGTAGGCTCTAAACTCAGCCGTTTCGGTGTCTAATATGCCGCTGTCAATCAGGGCGGAAAGTTGCTGTATGATTTCTTGTTTCGATGCGATCGCCCTGACAATTCCTGCTTTAATTCCATTCATATTCGGCCTTTGCAACCCAGCAACAGCATCGGGTAAATCCCGACAAATACCGGCGATGGTTAATTGCAATACTTCATCGTAGGAAAGGCCGCTACATTTAGGCTGTTTTGAACAGTTAATCGGTCGCAAATAAAGGTATTCTTTTTCTTGGCGGTAGGAGGTGACTTTGGCAACTGTCATGGGGGATTTGCATTCTGCACAAATTGCTAAACCTGCGAGGGAACGTGGGGCGCTAGCGCTGCGAGGAGAAAGGCAGCGGTTGCGGCGCAGTAACCTGTCTATTTGGGCGGCTTCTTCTCTGGAAATAATCGGGACGTGGGTGTTAGAAATTACTTGGCTGTTTTGATATTCCAAATCGCCTCGGTAGGCGGGATTTGTCAACCAGCGGCGGCCGGTGCTTACAGAGATTTTTTTGTTGTATTTCTTGGCTAAATACCGCACGGAACCTCGCAAGGAACCGTAAATTAAAAAGTGTTCAAAAAAGTCTTTGACGGTGGGGGCGGTGGTTTTATCGATCGTATAACAATCTTTGCCGCGCCGGTAGCCGTAGGGAGCCTTACCCGGTGGAATCCGGGATTTGATGCGGTTGCGGGCGTGTCCTTTGCGAATACTCCGGCTGTGTTGGCTGCGCTGGATTTCTGCGAGGATTTGCAGCAAGTTTTGGCGGTTTCGCGGTTCTGTTTCTGCTTGTACGATGATTTCGACGCCGAGGTTTTCGAGTTGGGCGAGGTGCGAACACACTTGCTGTACGGTGTCGCCTAGTTCTTCAAACCGCTGAATTAATAAGTATTTGACTGGTTCTGTTTGGCAGTCTTTGAGGAGTTGTTGCAGTTGCTGCCGCCCTCCTAAGTCTTGATAGGTGCGATCGACTTCTTGACCCCAAATTTCCGGTGCGGGTGCTGCTTCCAGTAGCGGTTCGGTGTAAGAATAAGCGATGATTTTCATCTGTTACTCGCTGAGTTCGATGATGTTGCCGTCGGGATCTTGGGTAAATAATGCCGATCGACCTGACGCGCTCATTTGAAACGGGCAATTGTGAGCGATTAACTGCTGTTTGGCTGCCTCTAAGTTGGCCACAGAAAATGCTAGATGTCGGTTGCGTCCCCATTTGGCATGGTCTACGGCATCTGGGATAATTGTTGCACCTAAAATTAGGTGGAGCTGGAAGTCGCCGATTTGATACCAGATTCCGGGAAATTTTAAGTCGCGATCGATTTTTTGCAGTTTTAGTACGGTGCTGTAAAAGTGTTGGGATTTTTCCAGGTTGGAGATGAGGATGGCGCTGTGGAGGGATTGAGTAATTTGCATTGTTTCTTGGAATTTATTGTTTTATTTTAACCGCTGATGCAGGCAGATGAGCGCTGATGAACGCAGATTTTTTGATGTTGGTTGAGTTTTTGATATGATAACATTGTCCGTCGCTCTTAATATATCCATTATCAAGTCTTGTAACAAAAAACTGCCCCCTGGGAGTGTTTTTAACAATGGTTTCTCAAAAAAGTGCGATCGTCTCCAGATCGGGCAAATTTCGTCTCCGCAATGTCTTGGTAGTTCCCTTTGTTCTCCAAATTTTGGCGGCTGTTGGCTGCGTTGGCTATCTCTCTTACAGAAACGGAGAGCAGATAGTCAACGATATTGTTAGTCAGTTGCGGCAGGAAGTGAGTGCGAGAGTTTACGAACGTGTTCAAACCTATCTGGAAGCTCCGCCACTGGTGAATCAGATTAATCAGGATGCTGTACCTTTGGGGGTGTTGAACTTTGACGATTTGGAGCAAGCTCGACCATATTTTTGGAAACAAGTTCTGCAATTTAAGTCGATCGGTCACGCGGGAATTGCCAACGAAAAAGGTCAGTACCTGCGTGTGGGTTGGGTAAATCGGCTGGTTGGACTGGAACAACCTCAGCTTGCCCAGCAACTGATTCCGGGGGGTGGCGACTTGATCTATTACAACCTTGACGATAATGGAAACCCGACAACAATCGAAAAAAACACGCCCAATTATGACGTTCGCACGCGCCCTTTTTACAGAGTAGCTGTTGAGAAGAAACAGGCAGCTTGGAGTGAAGTTTATATTAATTTTGGCTACGGTACGCTGCAAATTAATGCGAGTCTACCCTATTATGATGCCGAAGGGAAACTAATTGGCGTGCTGACTTGCCAGATGGGACTAGATCAAATTCGCCACTTCCTGCAAACCTTAAGAGTGGGTAATTCCGGTCAAGTATTTATCATTGAACCCCAGGGTGAGTTAATAGCCACCTCGCTTAAAGAACAGCCTCTTTCGGTGGGAACAGGCAAAGATACAAAGCGGCTAAAAGCACAAGAAAGCAGCAACCCGCTGATGCGTCAAAGTGTGGTTTATCTGCTCGATAGCTTCAAGCGTTTGGAAGACATCCATCAAACTGTTCAACTTGACTTTAAGCTAAACGGTGAGCGGCAATTTATCCAAGTTTCTCCGCTAACTGACAAGTACGGTCTCAATTGGCTGATTGTAGTAGTAGTTCCTGAAGCCGACTTTATGGCGCAAATTTATGCTAACACTCGCCAGACTATTTGGCTGTGTATTGTGGCTCTCATTGTCTCTGTTGGAGTGGGCATTTTCACCGCTAGCTGGATTACTCGCCCCCTAAGCCAAATTGCTCAAGCTTCAGAATATCTAGCAGGTGGTGCTCTTAACCAAAATGTTGCTTCCAGTCGGATTTGGGAAATTGAAACCTTAACAAATTCCTTTAACAGCATGGCGAGACAACAGCAAGAATCCTTTGAAACTCTAGAAGATAAAGTCAAAGAACGCACCTCTGAACTCGCCACAGCCACGAAACAAATTGCCGCTCTCAACCAGCGCTTGAAAGCGGAAAACCTCCGCATGAGCTCTGAACTCGATATGCTCAAACAAATGCAGCAGTTGATTCTGCCAAAACCTGCTGAACTCGCAGCCATTCAAGATTTAGATATTGCCGGATTTATGGAGCCAGCCTCGGAATTAGGTGGTGATTACTACGACGTACTTTGTACTAACGGGGTTGTCACGATTTGCATTGGTGATGTCACCGGACACGGATTAGAAAGCGGCATTTTGATGGTGATGACTCAAGCTGCTGTCCGCACTCTTCAGGAAATGCAAGAATCCAACCCGGTGCGTTTTTTAGATACCCTCAACCGCACTATTTATAAAAATGTCCAGCGCATGAACTCCGACAAAAATATGACACTAGCTTTGCTAAACTATGCGGATCGCACAATTAGTATCAGCGGTCAACATGAGGAAACTATTGTGGTCAGGAAAGGTGGTAAAATCCAGCGGATAGACACCATGAATTTAGGATTTCCGCTCGCCTTAGATGAGGATATTTCCGATTGGATTAGCCATGTTTTAGTAGACTTAGAGCCGGGGGACGGGGTGGTGCTTTACACTGACGGCATTCCCGAAGCTAGAAATATGCACAAAAAATTCTATGGTATTGAAAGACTCTGTGAAGTTGTTTCTCAAAACTGGCACTTGAGCGCCGAACAAATCAAGGAAGCCACCATCGCTGATTTGCGAAAATTTATTGGAAAACAAAAGGTTTTTGATGACATTACTTTGCTAGTATTGAAGCAACAGGGAAATATTGTGCATAATTTATGATTGACTGTCGTCAACCCGGTTTCTACCAGGGGTATTGGATTTAGTGGTCAAGTATCGACGCAGAAACAAGATTTAGAGTTCCGCGCCTGTAAGTTATAATAATTTACAGCTAGGAAGTCAAACAACTTTGCGCTTCCAGATTCGGAAGTATAAATTATGAAACCACAAATAAATTTAGCACCATCTAAATCTCCAGAAGAACTCCATAAACAGCTACAGGAGTTGAGCGAAAAACTTGAGGAAGTAGAGGATGAAAAAAACAGCTATGAAACTTTAGTAGAAATTATCACGGAACACTCCACGGATCTGGAAAACCAGATCCATCATAAAAACCGAGAGATGCAGACTTACATCGAGCAGGTAAAAAAGGTTATAGATGCAGCTATTGCTGTAAAAAACAATAGCTTTCAACCCCAGATATTGTCAGATGTGGCAGCGCGCAGTGATGCACTGGGAGAACTGGCACAGGTATTTTCCCATATGGTGCAAACGGTGAAAGCGCGGGAACAAGAATTAGAGAAACTTTTGCAGGCTTACGGACGTTTCGTTCCCGATGAATTTCTCCAATTTCTCGGCAAGCAAAGCATGGTTGATTTCCAGCTTGGAGATCACGTGAGCAAAGAGATGGCAATTATGTTTTCCGATATGCGTTCGTTCACCACGATGGCGGAGCAAATGACTCCTCAAGAAAACTTTGATTTCATCAATAACTATTTACAGCAAATTAGTCCCGAAATTCGTAAGCATAACGGTTTTATTGTCAAGTATATTGGAGATGGAGTTATGGCAGTTTTTCCTGATGGCGTGGATGATGCTATTCAGGCAGGAATTGTGAAATTGGAGCAGTTGCATAAATACAATCAAAGCCGTAAAATAAATGGGGATATACCGCTGAAGATTGGCATTGGTATCCATGTGGGTGATACGATGGTTGGGATTATTGGTGACGCCAATCGGATGCAAGCAGATGCGATCTCAGATCATGTCAATCTCACCGCTCGTCTGGAAGGTTTGACTAAGTATTATGGCGTATCTTTATTAATTTCTGGAGATGTGGTACAACGTTTGAGTCAACGCGAAAAGTATCATATCCGTTTTTTGGATCGGGCTATTGTCAAAGGTAGACAAGAAGCCATTTCAGTTTGTGAGGTGTTAGATGTTGAAGTAGAACCAGTGCGATCGCTCAAAATTCAAACTTTGCCTATATTTGAGGAGGGACTCCAAGAATATTGTCAGGGAAATTTTGCTAAGGCCATAGTTTGTTTTGAACAGATAGTGGCGCTAAATCCAGATGACAAGCCCAGTCAACTTTACCTAAAACGCCTCCAATCGCTGTTAGAAAAGAGTCTTCCTGCTAACTGGAATGGCGTGTGGAAATTTACCCAGAAGTGACATTGATACATCAATTGGAGGCAGAAAAATCATGACATCTGGAAGCTTAAAAACAATGACACAAATCTTTGGAGAATTCATTGAAGAATTTCCTCCTGAACACGACTCCCTAGAACTTACATTTACCCCCAGTTCTCGCCCCATCAAACAGCGCTGGCGCAATAACAGGCTTTCAGCTCATTTTGTAGCCGATTATTTGTCTAGCTTTCTACCGGTGGATGAGGAGGATGCTAGCAGCGAGAAACGGATAAAAGAAAGCAAGGGAGCTGTGAGTTATGTGGCAAACGAACTGTTAGAAAATGCGATAAAATTTAATAACGATGATACCAATTACAAGGTAAGATTTGGTATACATTTTATTGGTGAAACAGAGGTGACGGCGATAATTTTTGCCAGTAATAGTGTCAAGCCAGAAAGGGCAAATAAATTGAAGGAGTTTATTGAAGAAATTCTGGCTTCCGATCCCAATGAACTTTATTTGCAGCAGCTTGAAAAGAATGCGGAATCGGAAAGTGACACATCGGGATTGGGATTGCTGACGATGATTAATGACTATTCAGCTAAGATAGGTTGGAAATTCGAGCGCAGACCAGATAGTGATACCATCATTGTTACGACTGTGGTTCAAATTAGGGTCTAGTTGCTAGTATTTCAATATTTACTCTCTTGTGCGAACGCACTATTTTAGTCAGGAAACAAAATTACAATGGGCATTCAAGAAATTCAAGGTGAAGATTACAGCATTCAGTACGATCCAGAATCAGTCACAGTCACTTTCCAAGGCGAACTGAGCCTGAGCGGCCCAGCAGAGTATGCGCCAATAGTCGAATTGTTAGATGAGGTTGCCAATCCCCAACCGCCTACTATTACCTTGAACCTAAAAAATTTGGAATTTGTTAACAGTTCTGGTATCAGTATGCTGTCTAAGTTTGTCATTGCCGTTCGGAAAAAGAAAACGATTCAACTTTTGGTATTGGGTTCAAATGATGTTCCCTGGCAACAGAAATCTCTCAGAAATTTAGAAAAGCTGTTGCCAACTTTGAAGCTCGAATTAGCGTAGGATATGTGTAAATTTTAACTACAGTTAATACAGGCGGGACGCCCGTTCCACACACAGTTAACATAGGCGTGACGCCCGTGCCACACCGAGTTAAAATAGATAAATTTGGATGATCAGTAAATTGCTTAAGTTTGCTGGATCGGCAGTTCAATGATAAACTCGGTTCCCTTGCAGGGTTCAGACTCGCACCGAAGCGATCCTCGGTGATTTTCTACTAAGATTTTGTAGACAATAGACAATCCTAAACCAGTACCTTTACCGATTTCCTTGGTGGTGAAAAACTGCTCGAACATTCGTTCTTTTATCTCTGCTGTCATTCCAGTTCCCGTGTCTGCAATCCGCACTCTCACGCGATCGGACCCAGCTAATTCTGTGGTGATCAAAATTTTTAGCGCAGCATAGGGCTGATTTTGTGATATCTCGTCCAAAGCATCGATCGCGTTGGTAATTAGATTCATAAATACTTGATTTAGCTGTCCTGAATAACACTCTACAGGAGGCAATTTTCCATAATTTTTAACTACTTGAATGTCGCGACGGTCTATTTGAGAATTGAGACGGTTTCGCAAAATTAACACGGTGCTGTCAATGCTGTCGTGCAAATCGCACATGGTCATGTTACTGTTATCGGTTCGCGAAAAGTTGCCCATAGATTTGACAATTTCGCGAATGCGATTGGAACCCATTTGCATGGAAGAGATAACTTTAGGCAAGTCTTCAACTAGAAAATCAAGATCTATCTCTTCGATTTTAGCTGTGATTTCGGAACAGGGATTGGGATAGCATTCTTGATAGAGACACAGCAGATGCAACAAATCTTGAGTATAAATTGCGGCATGGCTCAAGTTGCCGTAAATAAAACTAACTGGGTTATTAATTTCGTGGACGATACTAGCCATTAGCGCCCCCAGCGAAGACATTTTTTCGCTGTGGAGGAGTTGAGCTTGAGTTTGTTTTAGTTCGCAAAGTGCGCGATCGAGCTGGGCGGCTTGGGCTTCCGCTTTCGAGGTAGCAGCACAACTTTCTTGATAAAGTTCAACCTGTTTAAGGTCGATTTCAAATTGTTCGATTTCGCTTTCTTGCTGGTATTGACTCACCACGGCATCGAAAGCTTCTAGCAAGTCGCCGCCCGCTGCTTCGACAATGTAGAGCAGGTGGGGGTTTTCCAGCATGAGTTCGGCATCAGGAACTTGCACCAGTGCTTTTATTCGATCGATATATGCGCGCACTTGTCTGTCTAAATACAGTGGCGGCTCAAAATACATTGCCTTGAGGGCGGGTGAAGGGGGACTCACTAAGTTGACGCTGCTGCCAAGATTAATTAAGTCGCGGTGCGATTTTTCCATAAGCTCGATCGCCTCTAACAAATCCCGGCGCAGTTTTGCTCTTTCTACCCCATTCTGAGAGCAAACTAACCTCATGCAAAAAAAAGCCGTTCGTTGGGAAAGCATTCGCTGGCGGCCGCTGATGTTAATTACCGCAGCACTAATTTTTCTGGCAGTCGTAATTTCTTCCAGATTAAAGTAGTTGCTCAGTGCTGCCATTGGTAATACCCCCGACTCTACTAAATGTCTGTAGCTCCTGCTGACACAAGATTTAAGAGCCATAAAAAAAATTGTACAAGACACTAATCAATATATTCTGTATTTCCTAATAAAGTAGTATACTAAAACACAATTATTTTCAGTTGGTGGCTTATCACAATTTTTATGATTCGGCTTATTGCACAGTTTTTCTTAACTATTCAAAAATTCACAAGTCAACTTCGCCATAATTTGAGCTTGAGTTTGCGGCAACCCGTGAGCAGCATTGGGAATAATTACTAACTCTGCCCCCGCTATCTCGTTAGCGTAGGTTTCACAGTGCCATAGAGGAATTGTTTCGTCGCTATCTGCTGCGATAACTAAGGTAGGAATTTGCAATTTGTGAATTTCTTTTTCTACTGTATCAACTGCGTCTTCCGGTCGCATCCGACTCATTAAAAATGACCTTGCTACTGGTTGAGACATTAACTCCCTGCGCCACCCGGAAATTTGCTGTAATTTCTCACTTTTTCCAGCTAAACTAGCAAAAGGTTTTGCCAACTGCAAAGCCCAATCAACGGCTGGGGTTTCCCACAACAGCGGCCGCAAAGCATCATATTGACCGCAAAAACTATCGTCCCGAATTCCCGCTGGGGCTGCTAATACTAAACTGCTGACAGAATTAGGATATTTTAGGGAATATGCAGATGCTACCCAACCGCCAAAAGAATGTCCGATGATGCAGCAGGGTTCGATATTTAGTTGTTCTACAACTTGCCGCACAAAAGCAACTTCTACAGCTACGTCGTAGCGGATTTCTGGTTTGCTGGATTCTCCAAAACCCAACATATCTAAACTGATGCACCGAAACTGAGATTGCAATAACTCAATTAACGGCAGCCAGCAAGTCTTTTCTCCTAAGAAACCGTGCAGCATCAATAAGGGTCTGCCGCACCCGATGTCGAGGTAGGCGGCTGTTTGGGTGGTGCTATTGACAAATGTAGTTAATGTGTGCGTTTGTCCTCGAAGTGCTTGAGACTGCATGGGTGATCGACTCCTAATAGGTAAGATACATTTGTAAAGGATTGTAACAAAAAAGCAGTTCAAACGTTAAACTTCATTACGGAGTACACAGTTAGAAATAGACCATGATATTGTCTATGATTATTAGAAAACACTACAAACCCAAAGCAGGAGAACACTTTGAACTCTACTTTAAAACAGTACCCGGCTTGCTCTCTTCGCGAAGATGTCAGTGAGTACGTAGCACACCTACAGCTTCACATGACGTTACAAGCTCGCAACTTGCTCCCTACCATTACCACCGCTAAGGATAGTCGCGAACAACTGTTGCAGCAGACTCAGGCTCATTTTGAGAAACGTGTTTCTCGACAAGCTATTTAAACAAATTTAACGATCGCCCGCGGTCGATCGAACTTTCCCATATTTCAGCATCCCAGAAACCCGGTAGCCTCAACAATACCGGGTTTCTTTTCGGCTAATTATGCAGGGGCCCGGTTTTGGGTAATATGCGTTCGGTGTGTTTTAAATTTAATGTCTATGCGAATTCCGATTATTGCATTTTTGACTTTGGCGGCGCTGGCTGGTGGCGAATTGGCAGCGCAGGCGATTGATCCGAGTGCCGCACCGACTGAGGCGGAGTTTAGAGGGGGAACCGCAGAGGCGCAGAGGGCGCAGAGGGAGGAGGATGAGGTCATTGGTGACAACTTAACGTCAAACCGACCATCTATGTTGTTTGTAGCGAAGTCTCGATCCCCCCTAGCCCTTAATAAGGGGGGGACAAGAAATATGCTCAAAGTCCCCCTTCTTAAGGGGGATTTAGGGGGATCTAGACTAGATGACAAGCGACATTTGTTATCGCTTCCAGTCTTAAATAGTCACCAATCGGATGAGGTGAATCCAACTGTGCAGGATTTGCCGGCATCCGATGAGCTCGCAGCTTCTCCAGAAGTACGCGCGGCGCAGCTATCTCCTAGGGAATCGCCCTCATATCGTGTCCGGTTGCATAATAATAAAATTGAGTCAACAGTTAACACTCAACCATTGAGTTTTTCCACCCCAAGTCCACAGTCAACAGTCACCAGTCAACAGTCAACAATCATTCCGGTGCAACCGGGAGTGATATCACTCAAGTCCAGCCATCATAAAGATTTTACATCTCTGTTAAAAACTCCGGCGACGATCGCGGCCAACGCCGAAATCCCCGAAGCAGTAAACAGCAACGCCCGACAGCTAGGCGGTACTCTACAAATCAGTCAAGCGGCCAATGCTGAAGGCGTTTATGTTGCAGAGGTAAAAATTCGCTTTGTCAATTCCCGAGGCGAAGCTGTTGATAAAAAAGGGAATCCAATTGAGGGCAGAATTTCGGAAGATTTTATCCGAGGTGAGCTCAAACTCAAGGCGGGGGATAACTACAGCCGGGAAGTTGTACGATCGGATTTGCAGCAGTTGCAGCAATTGGGATTGTTTGACAAAGTGACGGTTTCGATCGAAGAAGTTGGCACGGATGTTAATGTAATCTACAACGTTCAAGAGCGATCGGCTCGCTCTTTTAGCGTGAGTGCCAGTCTGAGTGATGATGTTGGCGTTGCGGTTCCTCTTTCCTATACCGATCGAACTTTCGGTACAACCCCGCAGCGGCTGGCGGTGGATCTTCAGCCCAGCCTCCGAGGTATCCAGTACGATGTCCAGTTTGTCAGCCCTTACGTTGCCGCCGAAGACCGTTTGGGATACAGTGTGAGAGCTTTTGGCGATCGCAGAATATCGGAAATTTTCAACAAAGATATTGATTTGCCCAACGGGAACCGAGTTCGGGAAATTCGGGTGGGGGGAAATCTCAGGTTTACCAGACCTTTGGGCGATTGGCAATCGACTTTGGGGCTGAATTATACAAACATCAGTACGCGCGATCGCAACTTAAATATCGCCCGCCGCGACGAACTCGGCAATCCTCTCACATTCAGTGGCAGCGGCGTTGACGAGTTATACACTGTTTCTTTCGGTGCGATGCTCGATCGGCGGGACAATCCCTTCAACCCCACCAGTGGCTCAATTCTCAGCCTCAGCACCGAGCAGTCGATACCTCTGGGGCGAGGTAACATTGTGAGTAATCGGCTGTTAGCAAATTATATACAGTATGTACCAGTAACTTTGCTCGGCATCAGCGAGTCCGAAGCCTTGCCTGAAATGCTGGCTTTTAACTTGCAAGCGGGGACGGTAATCGGGGATTTGCCACCAACGGAAGCTTTTCGCCTCGGCGGCCGCAATTCCGTGCGGGGTTACGACGGCGGGGATATTGGCAGCGGCCGGAGTTATTTTTTGGCTTCGGGTGAATATCGGTTTCCTGTTGGTCAAGATGTTGGCGGCGTGATATTTGTTGATTTTGCGTCGGATTTGGGAACGGGAGATAGTGTACTCGGAAAACCGGCTGTAGTTAGGGACAAACCGGGGACTGGGGTGGGTGTTGGGGTGGGTGTGAGGGTGCGATCGTCCTTTGGATTAATTCGCTTAGATATGGCTGTTAGCGACTCCGGCGACCTCAAATTTATACTCGGTACAAAGCAACGGTTTTAACAATAGTGCAACAGATCATATCAATTCCGGTTGCACTCCTTCGGAATTGTTGACTGTTGACTGTTGACTGTTGACTGTTGACGGGCGGGTCGAAAAACTGAAGGGTTGAGAGTTAACTGTTGACTCGATTTTATTATTCCGATGCAACGGGAAACGATATCAGTTAACCCACAGTGTGAAACAGATTTTGGGCGACTCAATTGCCGCCAAAGCCGTTGGCCGGACATGATCAAACCTATCGGCCTCGGCTGGCGGGGTGTCGGTGATTTCTGCTAAGGATAGGGTAAATTGTCGATCGAATAATTGAGTTTGATTTCTTTCCTCAGCCCAACCTCCAAAGTTTGTAGTAGTAATCGAAATTGAGTGAAATACAGCACCTTGGTAAGGACACAACAATGTTGTATCCCTACTGTGTTGTAGGCAATTGACAATTGCTATACTGATTTATGCTCGTAAATGCTTAACGCTTTGGTTTCTTCACATCAACAGTTTTCGGCTTAGCCGCCGGAGTGCGGGGATAAAACTTAAACTTATTGAGCGCAGCACTTGCCGATTTAGCCACACCGCTATCTATATCTCGCAAAGCTTTTTGTAGCAGCGGAATCACTTTTTCAGACTTAATCATTGCTAGTGCTTCCACAGCAGCTTCGCGCACCTCCGGGTGAAGATCTTGAGCTAATTTTCCCAAGGTTTCTATTGCTCGCTGACCTTCCGATCTCAGAGCATTAGCAGCAGCCATTTTACCTAAAGCCGACGCTGCAAACTTGCGGGTTTCTTTGTCCTCACTTTGAACACATCCCATCAACTGCGGTAGGGAATAGATTGGTGCTTGTCTGGCAATTGGAAGCTGTTGTTCGACTTCTGGTTGATGTAAATCAATTGGTTGGGGTTCCGAAAGATCTGTGTAATTTAACTCTTCTTCAACTTCTGTTTGATTTAACTCACTTGACAGTTCCTGCCAAACTTCTTCTTGTGATAAACCTTCGGAAAATTCTGTTGAATTTAACTGACTGAACTGCTGCTCCGGGACTTCTTGTTGTACATTACTCTCGTACCGCTCTTGCAAAGACCTGATAGTAGCTTGCATCTGAGCTTCGTGCTCTCTCAACTGCTCGTGAGCCGCTTGCAACTGACTCTCGTATTGCTCTTGCAAAGCCTCCATATTTAACTGCAGCTCAACCTCGCGGTTCTCATATTCCTCGGCAGTTTGCCTCAAGCGAATTTCGTGTTCATTTTGCAAGTTTTGCAAATGTTGCTCCATCTGAGCTTGATAATTTATATGCAATTCGTCAGCAACTCTAAGTAAATGATGTTCGTGTTCTGCTTGCAAAGATTGGATATTTTGCTGCATCCTAGCATTGTTAGCGGCTTCTAATTCCTCGCTGATTTGTCGCCGCAGCTCATGCTCGTCTATGCTGGCAAATGGTTGGGGCTGACTGTCGCGTTCTGCCAAAACTTGTTGGATCTGACTGTCACGTTCTGCCTGAACTTGTTGGAGCTGATTTTCATATTGAGCTGCAACTTGTTGGAGCTGGTTTTCGTATTGGGTAGTAACTTGTCTGAGTAAATTTTCGTGCTCGATAGTAGCTTTTCTAAGCTGATTTTCCCGTTCTCCTTGCTGAGATTCGACAGCTTGTTGCACCCGAGACATCTGAGCTAATTCTATTTCCTCACTAATTCTGCGAGTTTGCTGCAAGTATTCTTGCTTTTGCTTCTTTAAGCGCTTTTCCACTAACCAGTAAGCAACTGCTACCCCTGCCAAAAAACCTACGATCGCTCCTATGATACCCACAACTGAGATCCTCCCGACAAAATAGTGATACTGGACTTTTTACATTTAACCATACAGCCTCCTGTAACCGCCCAGTAGCAACAGCCAGGCTGTCACTGCGAGCCAGTGAACCGCCACCGCAGGCCAGATAGAACCGCTTTGCAGGTATGCGAGGGAGCACGCAACTCCCAAAATTGCCGCCAGTAGCAAAAATACTGGATTCATAAAGGTCGATCGACCAACCGGGTAAAAAGTTAGCGCGTTCAGCGGGTGGTAAACTACAAAAACCGCCAAACTCGCGCATCCCCAAAACCACAGCATTAAGCCAGAAGCCTTCTCGAACGGGTGTGGCAGCATTAACACGCGGAAATATACTTCCTCGGTGATGCCAGGACTTAATAAACAGCCAACAAGCACTCCTACAATTGTAGGCCTGGAGGTTTGCAAATCAACTTTCAAAAATCCCGACCAAAAACCGATAGGAAGCGCGATCAAAGTGTAAATCAGCGTGAGCATAGCTGCAACCAGCCAATCAGTGAAATCGGGAATAGTTGAAAAAGCTAGGGTGACGCGGCGTACCAGCAATCCCAGCAGCGCCATCGCACTAAAATTTAACATAATCAAACTGATCCTTAAAATTTTCAAACAGATGTTAGCAGTAATTCGCGCCGTTTATTATGCAAAACCAATCATTGCCGCCCGTCAGAGCCCGCGTTTTTGTTTCGGGATTAGTTCAAGGAGTAGGATTCCGATATTCAACGAGGAATCAAGCAAAGTATTTCGGCCTCAGCGGCTGGGTAAGAAATCTCCCCGACGGCCGCGTCGAGGCTGTCTTTGAAGGACCCAAAAAAGCTGTGGAAGGAATGATTAGTTGGTGCCGCCGCGGCCCCACCGGTGCTACGGTTAGTGAGTTGGTTTTGGAATACGAAGACCCGGAGGGCGATTCCCTTCAAGATAGCTCCGCCGCGCGTACTTTTGAGATCCGGCGATAAAACAATAAAGGGAATAATCTGCGGTTGAAACCGCTACTGTAGAAACGAGGTCTGCCTAACCTACGGCAGACTTCGCTCACGCTGACTAAAGAATGAATCGGATAAAAAGCACGAATTTGGTATTGCCACCTTATCAATGATGAGCAAGTTGACTTAAATTAGCAAACAACTGAGTAACTTTGGTCAAATCTTTATCTCCCGGCGCTATTTCTACGCCACTCGAAAGGTCAACACCGCTGAAGTTATTGCCGATCGCGCTATCAATTGCATTTAAAATATTATCGGGTGTTAAACCGCCCGCCAGCAGCCAAGGACACTGCGGTCTAAACTCTGATAACATCATCCAGTCGATCGTTTTACCAGTACCGCCCAATTGCTGTGGATGGTAAGCATCCAGCAGTAAAGTATCGACACGAACAGCATAAACAGCAGCGGTGGCTAAAGTTTCAGGAGTCTTAACTCTCAGGGCTTTGATAATTTCAATTCCCGGCAAAAACTCCCGCAGTCGATCGCAATATTCCGGTGTTTCATCTCCATGCAACTGCACTCCGCTTAAATTTGACTCTGCCGCTACTTGACAGATATTTTCTATTGTGGTGTTGGCAAAAACGCCGATGCGATCGACATTTTCCGGCAACTGCTCGACAATCAGGCGAATTGTTTCTGGGCTGACATAGCGGGGGGAAGCCGGCACACAGATAAACCCCAAAGCCTGGGCTCCCAAGCGGGCGATCGCAATTCCTTGGTCTAATTTAGTGATTCCGCAAATTTTAACCCGCACTCTTCCTCCTCGGTTCCGCAGTTGTATCAAAATATCAACGAATTGTTAACTATTAAAACAAATCTTAGTTTAATGCAAACCGCTTTTTATAATTTTGGAAATCAATTTATCTGTGAAATCAGGAGATAAGAACATGATCACCTCATCTTTGCTGTTAGCCGTACAATCTACCGCTCCCTCAACACCAGAGTGGTCGCCACTGGTAGGACTGACAATGATTTTATGCAATTTGCTGGCGATCACGATCGGCTACTACGGCATCTCCAAGCAAAACCGAGGCAAGGGCCCAGCTTTACCCGTTGCACTCCCTGGCATGTTCAAAGGCTTCGGCGTACCAGAACTGCTGGCAACAGCCAGCTTCGGTCACTTGCTCGGAGCCGGAGTAATCTTGGGCTTGGGTAACGCCGGAGTTCTGTAAAAATCAGGGGAAAGGCAAAGGCAAGGGGTAGAAAAGATATAATAGAAACTCTTTCTTGCTCTCCTTTCCCAGGAAACTTCATGCAGACAGGTTGGCGAATCGGCTCTTTATTTGGCATCCCCCTAGTTATAGATTATTCGTGGTTTATAATTTTAGCCTTAGCAACCCGCGAATACGCCAGCAGTTACCGCCTGTGGGGGCCTGCGCTCTCCTGGAGTGCGGGGTTAGCAATAGCTCTGCTACTGTTTGCTTCGGTGCTATTGCACGAGCTCGGACACAGCTTGGCGGCGATATCGCAAGGAATTAAAGTTAATTCTATTACCTTATTCTTATTTGGCGGAGTAGCTTCGATCGACTCGGAATCAAAAACTCCCGGTCAAGCTTTTCAAGTAGCTATTGCCGGCCCTCTCGTCAGCTTTGCGCTGTTTTTAATCCTCGGTTTGGGCTCTCAAGTTCTTCCCCCGAAAAGTTTGCTAGCAATTGTCACCGAAAGGGTAGCACTAATCAATCTCGTTTTGGGATTATTTAACTTAATTCCCGGTCTACCTTTGGATGGAGGACAAGTTTTAAAAGCAGCAATTTGGAAAATCACTGGCTCTCGATTTGCCGGCGTTCGCTGGGCGGCAAAAACCGGACAAGTTTTAGGTTGGCTGGCTGTTGCTTTGGGTCTGAGTTTATGCTTTTTAGCGCGCGAGTACGGCGGCTTGTGGATTGCGCTGATCGGCTGGTTTGGCATTCGCAATGCCAGTGCTTATAGCCAAGTTACTTCGCTGCAAGAAGCCCTACTCAAAATTAAAGCCAGCGATGCGATGAGCCGCGAGTTTCGAGTTGTAGATGCAGATTTGACTCTGCGAGAATTTGCCGATCGATATTTGTTAGAAGTCAATCCGTTTCCATTTTATATTGCTGCGACCAACGGCCGGGATTTGGGGTTAGTGTCGATCGACGATATCCGTTTCACAGAACGCAGTCAATGGCAAGTTCAGACTTTGCACAACATTTTGAAACCCCTGGGAAAAACCCCCACAGTCTCCGAAAAAGCATCCATCGCCGAAGTAATTAACAGCATGGAAGCCCGTCAACTCCCCCGAATCATCGTCCTCTCGCCGATTGGTTCAGTAGCGGGGACGATCGATCGGGGTGACGTGGTTAAAGTTTTGGCAAAATACCTCAAACCCCAGATTTCAATGGCCGACATCAAGCGCAGCAAAGAAGAAAACAGCTATCCGCAGGGATTGCAGTTAAGTGCGATCGCCAAAACTGCACAAGAAAACTAAAAATTGGGTATCGGTAAGGGGCATCAGCGATCAGTTAAGATGTAGCATACTTTGTGACTCAGGGTTGAAACACTAAATTTTATGCCCCAATTCTTTAAGAGAATTTATCATAAATTTGCGGAGGGACTTGGGAAAAATTTAACTCATTTATTCCCCAACGCTGGCTTGCAACCTGTTGCTATTATCTGGATTGTCGTGACCGGAACTCTATTGGGAGTGAGGCATTTAGGCGGGTTGCAGCCACTAGAATTAAATGCTTACGACCTCATGGTGCAGTTGCGCCCAGATCGGGGCCCTGACCCCAGGTTGCTGATAGTTGAAATCACAGATCGGGACATTAGTGCTTTAAACAGATGGCCAATTTCCGATCGCGTTTTAGCAAAAGCGATCGCCGAAATAGCGCGTTTGGAACCCAGAGCTATTGGTCTCGATATAATTCGTGATATTGCCTACGAACCGGGGAGTGCAGAATTAGCAACTCAACTGAAAAACCCCAAAGTATTTCCCATTACCTTCATCGGCTCCTTAAAGTACGATCGAGTGCAGGCACCTCCCAACATACCAGACAAGCGGGTAGGATTTAACGATTTGTATCTCGATCCAGATGGTATAGTGCGTCGTAATGTGATGTCTATTGGCGATGGTAAAAACACGTTTTATTCATTTCCCTCCCGGCTAGCTTTTGCATATTTTGATAGCAAAAAAATAGAATCTAAAGCCACAGAAGACAATGAATTTATAGTAGATAAAACAGTATTTTATAAGTTACGATCGAACTCAGGAGGTTATCAGAACATTCCTGCCCAAGGCTATCAAATATTGCTCAATTACCGCTCTCCTAAAAAGATAGCAGAAAGCGTGACCATAACTCAAGTTTTGGAGGGCAAAGTTGACCCCAAATTGGTAAAAGGTAAAATAGTCTTAATCGGGGTGACAGCCCCAACTGTAAAAGATATTTTTTCTACCCCTTACAGCGCTACTAAAAACGGTAATATCCCGACGCCTGGGGTATTAATTCACGCAACGGCCACCAGCCAAATTCTCAGTGCAGTTTTAGACGGCCAAGGGCTATTTTGGTATTGGGATGAATGGCAAGAAATCCTCTGGATTGTGGTTTGGAGTGCAGTGGGTGGCTGTTTAGCTTGGCGGCTAGAAAAAGCGCTGAATTTGATCGCGATCGCGATCGTAGCTTGCGGCTCATTATTCGGATTCACCTTTTTCCTCTTCCTACAACAGGGGTGGATACCTCTAATTGCTCCAGCCCTTGCCCTTTTAATCACCGCAGGAGTCGCAGTTACCTATAAATACGAGCAGTCGAGACAACAGCAAGGGATTGTGATGAAATTATTAGGACAACAAACTTCACCCGCGATCGCAAATGCCTTGTGGAAAGAGCGCGTCCATCTGCTCGAATCAGGGTTATTGCCAGGTCAAAAAGTTACTGCTACGATCGTCCTCACCGACGTGCAGGGTTTTAGTACAATCTCCGAAAAACTCGCGCCAGAAGTAGTAATGAGTTGGTTAAATGAGTATTTATCAGCAATGGCCCAAGAAGTCCAAGCACATCAAGGGGTAATTAATAAATTTACCGGAGATGGAATGCTGGCAGTATTTGGCGTACCCATTCCCCGCACCACTGCAGAAGAAATTGCAGAAGATGCTCGCCTTGCCGTATCTTCCACTTTAGCTATAAGTTCGCGCTTGCCAGAAATGAATCAAAATTGGCTTGATCGCGGTTTACCGACTGTAAAAATGCGAGTAGGCATCTTTACTGGGCCTGTGATGGTGGGTAGTCTGGGAGGTACAACCCGTTTAGAATATGGAGTGATCGGCGACAGCGTAAATATTGCCTCTCGCCTGGAAAGCTGCGAAAAGGATCGGCAAGAGGACACTTGCCGGATATTGATTGCAGAAGAAACCTTTCTGTATTTGGCGGACAAATTTGAGGTAGAATCTTGGGGACCTTTACCGTTAAGAGGCAGGGAACAAAAAGTTAATGTCTACCGGATTTTGGGAAGGAAAAAGAAATAAAAAGAGAGAATATCTCCCTACAAATTCATGGAGTTAATATGAAAACAATTACTAAGTTTCTCATCAATCTGATATCAGTTGGCTCAATAGTATTGATAGCCACACTTAACATTTCTCAATTGGCAGTTGTGGGACAGCCCCAAATAAACACACCTGACCGCCCACCCAACCCTATACCGGGAGGGCCGCGCTTCATTCCGCCTACTGAAGATATAGATAATTGGCCCCCCACTCAACCGAGACGGCCTGTGCGCGGTGGCTGCGCGAGCATTAGTCAGCTAGGTCTCACAGCCTTAGTGCCTAAAAATAAGATCGGACGGACGGTTTCCGACTATCCAACATTCTTTTTCTACTTGCCTAAAACAGAGGCGGAATCAGCCGAATTTATCCTACAAGATCAAAACGGCAAGGAGATTTATAAACAGGATCTCACAATTAGCAATTTATCAGGGGTGATCGGCGTTAGTATCTCCGCTAACAAAAATGTGCCGCCCTTGGAATTAGGCAAAAGTTACCGTTGGAATTTTACAGTGATTTGCGATTCTCAAGACAGATCGAGCGATCAGATCGAAAGCGGTAGTGTACGGCGAGTTGAACTCAGTGCAGATATCCGCAGTCAATTAGAGAAGGCCGATGCGCGCCAGAAAACGGTTATTTATGCTGAAAATGGGATTTGGCAAGATGCCCTCAGCACCCTAGCTGCGGCTCGCCAAGCCAATCCTAACGATGCACAATTAGCTGCTGATTGGGAAAGCTTGCTAGAGTCAGTGAAATTGGGCAAAATTGCCAAAGAGCCGATCGTTGAAATTGAGCAGCAGCCATAGATGAGTTTTCCGATTTTAGATTGGCGATTTTAGCGAGATACCCGACTTCTTCAAGAAGTTAGGTATCTAGTATCTAATATATTTTCCTTCTTCCTTCTTTTTTCAACATCTGCTATATCCTGCCATTCCTGATCCGAAAGCGGCTGCACTTTCAAATCAATCTCCAAACAGCGACAAGCCGTCGCACTCAAAACATCAATTACAGTGGCAATCAAATTATCCCCTCCTTCAGATAGAGGTAATTGCACAGGAATTAATTCCTCTTCAAACACTTGAGAAAACAAACAAACATCCGGCTGCAAACGCATCGAACCGTGCTGCAAAATAGCATCACCCCGTCGCAATTGCGCGCTACCAATTAACTTGCAGCCATCAGCGGTAACTAAATCCGCACCCGTCGCAGTACCAAAACAATTCGGATTGTGAATATAACCCCTTCCCGCTTCCCCGTATTGCAAATCCAAACCCATCGCCCTCCAACCCTCAATCAAAAACTCGCAAATAGTCTGATAAGCTTTCATACGGCTGCTTCCAAATCCCGACGCCACAACTGCATAAGTTAAATCCCCTTGATGCAACACTGCGCGCCCGCCGCTGGGCCTCCTCACCAACTCCACAGGCATTTTCTCCCAAGACAACTGCTGCCAAAACTCCGGCCATCGGCGCTGGTGGTAGCCCAAGGAAATCGCCGCCGGTTGCCAGGTGTAAAATCGCAGAGTTGGCGGATGTTTGCCCGCTAGATGCTGTTCCAGTAGCCATTGGTCGATCGCCATCTGCACGCTACCAGACGCCGATAACAGTGGAATTAAACGCCATACAGAATTAGCCATCCGTCCCCAGTCCTGAGTTTGCACTCAATAATTCACAGAATGTTTTAAAATTAGTAACAGTTTTTTGGGCCTGTCTTCTAAGTTGGTGCAAGTTTCACGCCCGCCGGTGCTTTAGAAATAAATAGAAAAAATAATCGCAGAACCATGAGCAACAGTGTAATTGTCATTAACGACGAAAAATTTGAAACAGAAGTCCTGAAAGCAGAGCAACCAGTGCTTGCCTATTTTTGGGCTACTTGGTGCGGGCCTTGCAAACTGATCGCGCCTTCGGTAGACTGGGTGGCGGCCAACTACAGCGATCGGCTGAAAGTGGTTAAAATGGAAATTGACCCCAATCCTAATACTGTCAAGCAGTATAAAGTAGAAGGAGTTCCAGCTCTCAGGCTGTTTAAAAATGCCGAAGTAGTGCTGTCTCACGAGGGAGCTATTACTAAACAAACTTTGGTCGGTTTGCTCGACGCTCACTTATAAAGTTTGGAAATGATTCGGGAGTTTCCAACTCCCAACTTACAACTATATAAATCGCAAATATTTTTTTAACATCTCTCTTTTCTCCTCGATATTCCTCTCTGACTCTGCGCCCTCTGCGCTCTCTGCGGTTAATAAAAAAAATCACAAACTCAATAAAAATGCCATATAAAAAATAATTGATATCAAATAAAAATATTCCTTAAAATTCCCCAAAACTATAGAAAATATGCAATTTGCTAAACGTTTAGAACCACTGCAATTTAATGTATTTGCCGATATGGATCGGGCAAAAGCTCAAGCTAGAGCAGCGGGGCAAAATGTGATTGACTTGTCTCTGGGTTCTTCGGATTTGCCGGCGGCTGCTCATATTACAGATGCGATCGCCCATTCTCTGTCAGACACCAGCACCCACGGCTATTTGCTATTTAACGGCACAAGAGATTTTCGGGAAGCAGTAGCTATTTGGTACGAGCAAAAATTTGGAATTGTAGTCAATCCAGAAACAGAAGTGCTGCCGTTAATTGGTTCCCAAGAAGGCACGGCCCATTTGCCTTTAGCTGTACTAAACCCCGGAGATTTTGCTTTGCTGCTCGATCCGGGCTATCCTTCCCACGCGGGCGGTGTGCATTTGGCTGGCGGTCAAATTTATCCGATGCCGATATTAGCAGAAAATGCGTTTTTGCCGATATTTGAAGATATTCCGACAGCAGTGCTGGCTGAGTCGAAGATGATGGTTTTGAGCTATCCTCACAATCCTACAACTGCGATCGCCCCGGTTGCTTTTTTTGAGAAAGCTGTGGCTTTTTGTCGAGAACATCGGCTGGTTTTAGTGCACGATTTCCCTTATGTGGATTTGGTGTTTGACGATCGCAATTCTGCAATTGAGGCGACTGGTAACGAGGAAGAATATCGAAAATTGATGGCCCCGTCAATATTTCAGGCGGATCGAGATAAGAGTGTGGCGATCGAGTTTTTTACACTATCCAAATCCTACAGTATGGGAGGTTTTCGAGTCGGATATGCGATCGGCAATTCCGAACTAATTGCAGCGCTGCGACAGGTAAAAGCCGCAGTGGACTTCAACCAATACCGAGGGATTTTGAATGGAGCGATATCCGCATTAACAGGCCCTCAAGATACCGTCAGAACCAGCGTAGAAACCTTCAGAAAACGGCGGGATGCCTTTGTAAACGCGCTACAGGGCATCGGCTGGCAAGTACCCGTACCCCCTGCCACCATGTACGTCTGGGCGAAACTGCCGGAACCTTGGGCCAATGATTCCGTGAAATTTTGCACTCAGCTAGTACAGAGTACAGGAGTCGCAGCTTCCCCCGGTGCCGGTTTCGGGAAATCAGGAGAAGGCTACGTGCGATTTGCCTTAGTCGAGTCGCCAGCAATCTTGGAAACAGCAGTTAGAAAAATTGCTGAGTTTCTAAATTGAGCGATGTGATATGTGTCAACTTAACCCGAAACACCCTGGTGAGACTTAAGCCCACCAGACTTGAGCTTTGAGGCCGGGGTCAAAACCCCTGCCGGACTGGGGTTTTGACGTTTTTGGACACAGGAAGAAGGGCACGGCGTCTAAGTGCTTACCCGCAGATCAAGATGGATGCAATTGCTAAAATAGTGTGATTTATACCTAAAGGAATAGATATTTGCACGCAGTATCTGTCACAATCTTTTTTAAGAAATGTTAACGTGAGACATCTTGGGAATTACCAGTTCCGCTCACCCACTCTAAAAATCCTTGCAGTGAATTCTGTCGGAGTAGCGATTGTTCCGTAGCGGCGAGCGCACACCCGAAAAAGACCACACTGCCCAAAATTGCAATCAGCGGCAAAGGCTTGCCCAGCCCAAAGTCCCGCTGAAGGCGAGCTAACGGTCTGCTCTCGCGCCTGAGCATCTTTCCCACCGTCAGTTGTTTGAGACTAAAAGGATCGCGCACAAAATGACCGCTCCAGCTAATTACCATATGAGAATGACAGTGGGGACAAGTGAATAGTCCACTGACCATCCCGACTGGGCCTACGACGCTAGAACGGTTGCAGATCGGGCAAGTGACAGAATGAGTGTTATAGGTAGGAGCGTTCATAACTGTTTTTCTTGAGTAAAAAAAACTAACAAGTAATTGGGAGCCTGTGTTAACGCCAAAGGTATAGACCTTGAGAGGCACTTTTCCTTAATTCCTAGTTTACCGCTCCGATCGGGTCGATCGGAGCTCACTGCTTGGGAAAACCTTCAACTTGCCAATCCCGCAACGAGTGCAAGTCTGGAGCACAGGTGAGATTATATTGCAAAGGAGTTACGGTTATTCTGTTGTCGCGAATAGCTTGTACGTCTGTAGGAATATCATGCGGCACCGCCGAATCGGCGATTTCTTCTACATCTTCTAACAATTCCCCAGCTAGCCAATAATAAGTTTTGCCGCGCGGATCGGTGCGCTTTTGAAATATGTCGAAATAGCGGCGAATGCCTTGACGGGCGATCGCAACTCCGGTAATTTCTGCTTGTGTGACTGCTGGTATGTTGACATTCAACAGCATCGGTTTCGCCATTGGCTGTTTTTCCAACTGTGCCAGCAAGCTGACAGCGAAATCCACCGCCGGCCCAAATTCCTGCGAAGTAAAGCTGGCGAGGCTGAAAGCAATGCTGGGAATCCCTTCCATAATTCCTTCCATTGCGGCCGAAACCGTACCCGAACAGATGATATCCGTGCCTAAATTGGGCCCGTGGTTGATACCGGAAAGAACAAAATCCGGCGGTTTGTCCAGTAAAGCCCACAAAGCAAGTTTCACGCAGTCGGCGGGAGTACCCGAACAGGCCCAAGCTTGAACTGCGGGATCAAAAATAGATTCGACAATTTCGGCGCGGATGGGTTGGTGCAGAGTAAGGCCGTGGCCGGTAGCGGAGCGCTCTCTGTCGGGACAAACTACACTCACATCGTGGCCAGCGGCGGCGAGAGCGTTGGCGAGGCTGCGGATGCCTTGTGCAAAGATGCCGTCGTCGTTGCTAATTAAAAGTTTCATTGAAATTTTTATAGGCATTATAGCAATCTTAAACTAAATTCAACTAGGGCGATCGCTCTAACATCCAATTACCTATTACAAATTATCCGTAACTGCCATCAATCTAAAATCTAAAATCTAAAATCTACAAGCTGTCGAGCCAAAATTGCGCTAAACTCAACTTGGCCCAAAACTGCCATCAATCTAAAATCTAAAATCTAAAATCTAAAATCAAAATGACTGTCCAGCTAAGCGACATTGAAACTCAACTAGAAACCCTCGGTCAAGAGTCCAAAAGTGCGATCGCCACTGCCAATACCCTCGAACAACTCGAACAGTTGCGCGTCGGCTACCTCGGCAAAAAAGGCCAACTCTCTCAAATTTTAGGCATGATGGGCAAACTGTCGCCAGACCAACGGCCCAAAGTAGGTGCGATCGCCAATACAGTCAAAGAAGCCCTGCAAGCCGATTTAGAAGACAAACGCGCCGCCCTCCAAACCGCCCAAATCCAAGCCAAATTAGCCTCAGAAACCCTCGATGTCACCATGCCGGGGATTTTTCGCCCCCAAGGCCGCGTTCACCCCTTAAACGCCGTCATAGACCGCGCTCTCGATATCTTTGTCGGCCTTGGATACACCGTCGCCAACGGCCCGGAAATGGAAACAGATTATTACAACTTCGAGGCGCTGAACACACCGCCAGACCACCCGGCGCGGGATATGCAAGATACATTTTACCTAGCAGGCGGCAACTTGCTGCGGACTCAGACATCATCGGTGCAAATTCGCTACATGGAACAGCACAAACCGCCGATTCGGATTGTCTCTCCTGGCCGCGTTTACCGCCGCGATACTGTTGATGCTACTCACGCAGCAGTCTTCCACCAAATTGAACTTTTAGCCATTGGTGAAGGTCTGACATTTACTGACTTGAAAGGCACAATTAAAGAGTTTTTGCGGCAAATGTTCGGGCAAGATTTGCCGATTCGTTTCCGCACGAGTTACTTTCCGTTTACCGAACCTTCTGCCGAAGTTGATTTGCAGTGGAACGGCAAATGGCTAGAAGTTTTGGGCTGCGGAACCGTCGATCCTAACGTTCTTAAAGGAGTCGGTTTAGACCCAGAAAAATATACTGGGTTTGCGGCAGGTTTTGGGGTCGAGCGGTTCGCAATGGTACTTTATGAAATCGACGACATTCGCCGGGTTTATGCTAGCGACTTGCGTTTTTTGCGACAATTTTAAACAAGGGCTTGGGGTCGCTTACACGAGCCATCTAGAGGTCTTGGTCAATGTACATCAATCTTTCAGTTTCAAGTAAGTAAGTACAAATAAACATCACTTGGGGAGAGGGCGGGTTCTGCAACGATGACTCGCCCTTACTGTAGATAAGCCCTAAAGCCGCCCTTACAAGCCCCTGCAAGATATTATTGTTTTTTTGCGCTTACCTACTTAATTAATTTATTGTCTAGTTGCTAAAAACACCCTTGATGCTGTCAACAGCGCTCTCGACAGCATTCTTGGTATTATCTACTGCTTTCTGAGTCCGAGCTGAATCTTCCGATGCTCTTTTCTCAATTGTGGCCGCATCTTTCTTAGCTTTGCGCTCTACTACACTACCATCCTCCGATGATCGATCGACTTTAGCAGCATTTGTCTTGGCAGTTTCCTTAACTTTATCTTCTGTATCTCGGATGAAGTTCTTGGCTCGTCCAGCATCTTTGCTGGCTTTTTCTTGAACCGCATCGCCCGCATCTGCTGCTGCGATCAAGTTTACAGCAGGAGAGGCCATTGCTGCGGTGTTGGAGAAGAACGCACCAGACCAGACGAAGGCCATCGCTGACACGCAAAGCACAGTTGTAGCCATCAAGCGCCCGACAGTCGAAAGCCGTTTCGTAAAAGAATTCAGTTTCATACAATACACAATCAGATATGACATTACTATTTCTAACCGATCAGAGCGCTCGGCTGAACCGTTCTCTAGAGAGAGGTTATCCGCCGACCAACCGTTAAAAAATTTCCCTCTTTTGATAGATGGACGCAAGGAATGTCAGTCAATTTTAGATTTTAGATTTTAGATTTTAGAGTTGAGTCCCCACCCGCCCTTTGGAAGCTTGAACTTTGGTGAGTAGATTGTAAATTTTAGATTTTAGATTAAACAATTGATATCCAATCTGTTAGGAGCGGAATTATTCATATATCTCTTCTCGACCTCTGCGTTAATCTGCGTCAATCCTTTGTCATCTGCGGTTAATAAATTTTCTTTTTTTTGACCGCAGATGAGGGCAAATTAACACAGATTAACGCAGATGAATGACATCAATTCCGGTTGCACCATCCATAGGTAATTGTTGATTTTTGACTGGATTGGACTATTCCGATCCAACCGGAATTGATATGAGTCCACAACCGGAGCGCAGAGCCGCGCGCTTAAGTAGGTACGCGGGAAAAATAATCTTTATGCAACTAAACATTAACTAGCGTGATTCAAGTTAAATTTAACACATTGTTTACGGCTAGTAAGTAGGTGCGACTATCAAGCTATCATCAATCGGGCGATTGTTTGCATAAAATATCCCTTCTAAGGATTCTTTCACGGAGTGACAACCGCTTTGGGCTACATACATATTTGGCAGCTAATCTACTTATTTAGGAATAGGTTGTTCCAGAAATAGTGCATGGGATATCAACATATAATACTTATAATGACTAATCACAATTTAGTAAAAAAGTCAATACCGTTTCATCAATTCCCTTTAGTTTCAAAGGCTTATATTTAACAATGCGATTTTCCTCAACATAATCTGCCACCGCCGCCGAAATTAGCACCGTGTTTGGTTCCGTCACCTCTTGCAAGCGGGCGGCAATATTCACGCTCGGCCCGATCGCAGTATAATCCGATCGATCAGGACCGCCAAACATCCCCACCACCGCAGTACCCTGGTGAATTCCGCAGCGAAACCGCACCGGAGGCACGCCATTTTCCCCAACAATTCCCTGCTCCAACCAGCCCTTGTTAAGCTCCTTCAGAGCTTGCAGCATTTGGCCAGCAGCAGCCACAGCGCGGCGTACTTGCTCATTAGGGGTTAGTTCCTCCGGCGCCCCAAAGAAAGCCATTACCGCATCTCCAACAAACTTGTCCACGGTACCGCCACTGTCAAAAATAGCCTTAGTCATTGCCGCCAAATATTCATTTAACAGCTCAGCTACCCGGCGCGAGCGCAGCGTATTTGCCATTTGAGTAAAACCGACAATATCGCTAAACAAAATAGTAATCAATCGCGGTTCTGGGCGCAAATCCAAGGCCAAATCTCCAGCCGCTGCAGCCTTCACCATCGCCGGTGGCAAAAATCGGCGCAGCACCGACTCAGTTAAATAACTGTTCAACTGCTGCACTCGGCGCTCGTTTTGTTTGAGGGCGATCAAATTCCGCACTTCCGCCAACAATTCTCGATCGTTAAAAGGCTTAGATAAATAAGCATCTGCACCCCTTTCTACTCCTTCAATTCGAGTATCTTCGTCGGCTTTAGCGGTCAGCAAAATTGCCGGAGTTCCCTGCAATTCCTCATCCTCTCGAATCATCCGAATCAAATCCAATCCCGAAATCAAAGGCATCATCAAATCAGTTATAATTAAATTAGGGCGACGTTTTTTAGCTACCGCAAATCCTTCTTCTCCGTTGCGCGCCAACAAAACTGCAAAGCCGGCATCTCGCAGAATTGCCGACACATAAAAGCGCAAATCGGGATTGTCGTCAACCACCAAAACCGTTCCCACTGCTGTTTCTGATTTGATCGCTTGGAGCGCCTCTAAATTATGATTTTCAGCCTCATTTTCCGACAACTCCGCCTCCACATCTGCCAGTTCAACCGCAGCTTTCGATGAGTGAAACTCTGCAGGTATTTCTAGTACCTGTTCCGGGGGCAAGTGAGTCGAACCGAAGTGCAGCCAAACGGTAAAAGTAGTACCTTCGCCGTAAACTGACTCAACTGAAATTTGACCGCCATGGAGTTCGACTAATTCTTTGACAAGTGCCAAACCTAAGCCGCTGCCTTCATAGGAACGGCTAGCTGAACCTTCGGCTTGGCGAAAGCGCTCGAATAAATAGGGGATTTGTTCGGTGCGAATGCCGATACCAGTGTCTTTTACTTGCAACAAACAGTGAGCGCCGGCAGATTCAACTTTCAGAGTGATAGTTCCGCCTTCTGGGGTAAATTTGACAGCATTTGACAGCAGGTTGTAAATAACTTTATCAAATCTTTCCAAGTCCAAATAAAGTAAAGGACATTCTTGCAGTTGGGTAATTAAGTGCAGTCCTTTTTTCTCGCAGTAGGCGCGGAATGACTCTGCGGTAGAGTAACAGAAACCGACTAAATCGCAGGGGCGAAAACTTGGCTGCATCCGTCCAGCATCGAGCCGCTGCAAGTCCAGCAGTTGATTTACCAAGCGCAGGAGGCGACGGGAATTACGCAAAGCGATTACGGCTTGTTCGTAGGGTAAGTCTTCTTTGCGTCTACAAGCTGATTCCAGAGGGCCGATAGTTAGAGTTAGAGGGGTGCGGAACTCGTGGGAGATATTTTGGAAAAATTCGGTTTTGAGCCGATCGGCTTCCAAAAGCCTTTCTGCCTGCTGTCTGGTAGTCTGGTAGAGGCGCGACTGCTGCACGGCTAGAGCAGCTTGAGTTGCGACTATTTGAGCCAGGTCAATGTCTGAGATGTTCCAGCGGCGGATGCTGTGATTTTGGCGCAGGGAAATGCTGCCGATGATTTTGCCTTCTGAGAGTAAGGGAACGACTAACAGGGCGCGGGCTGGCGATCGAACTTGCAGTTCTGTAACATTTAACTCAGGGTGTTCGTCGAGATCTTCGATCGCCACCGGCTCTTTTGATACCATAACTTGCAACAACAGCGGATTGCCTCGAATCGGCACCAAAGACTGTGGCAAAGAAGGATGGGCAAAAACCCAGGCGCGAGTGCTCTCAGCAGCATCACCAGAAGCCGTCTCGTAGCCCAGAGAGTTCACAACTACTTCTGGATTGTCAATAAAACCCTGTTCTACAGCCACGGTATCCCTATCTGTGTCGTATAGCCCCACGCATTGGACGTATTCATCATCTTCAGTCCACAGAGATAGGGCGCAGCCGTCAACTTGCAAAGCTTGGCCGAGTTGTTGAGTAATGGCTGCAAAAATATTTTGGGGATCGAGACTCGATCGAATTGCCGTAGTAATAGTATTGACTAAGGCCTCGCGCTTGGCCAGCGCCCGCACCTGTTCGTAAGCCCGGGCTTGAGAAAGCGCCAAAGCCGCTTGGTCTGCCACCGTAATTACCAACTGTACCTCGTGGTCTTGCCACTGGCGCGGTTCCTCAAACTGGTGCAGCGCCAAGACTGCCATCAGTTCGATTTTGTAAAACAGCGGTACGATTAAGCTCGATCGAATATTCGCAGCTTCGTAAGCCTGCTGTCGTTGCTGATTATCCCAGTTTAAAACTCGATCGTCAGTTTGGGCATCTTGAATCACCTCCACATCCAGAGTTTCCCAAACCAAATCCGGCAGCAAATCCGGGGAGAGTTCGACAGCAGAAGCATCTCCGGGCGTGACTTCCTCATCGCCCCCCAAACCTTTAGTTTCTGCCTTCTGGTAAACGAACCACTCATCGGCCACCCGGCCGTCTTGGAACGGCCGCAGCAGACAGCAACTCACCTCAAACATCTGCCCGACAGTTTCCACAATTCTTTGCAGCATTTGCTGGTAATTGGGAGCCGATCGGATAGTATTGGTAACGGCATAAAGCAGCGATTCTTGGCTCAAAGCACGGCGCAGTTCATTGGTGCGCGTTTTCAGAAGATTGTGAGTCTCAACAGCTTGACTGACAAGATTGATTAGCTCTTGAGCATCCCAAGGCTTGGTAACGTATTTAAATACTTTGCCAGCGTTAATAGCTTCAACTAAATCTTCAACATCCGTATAGCCAGTTAAAATAATTCGGATCACGTCGGGGTACTGAGCCGCCGTCAGGCTGAGAAACTCCGTACCGCTCATTTTTGGCATTCGCTGGTCTGAGATAATCACCGCAACTTCTCCCTCTTTTGCCAAAATTTCGAGCGCAGCGGGGCCAGATTCGGCTCTGAGCACTTTGTAGTCTCGATGAAAGGTGCGGTAAAGCAAGTCGAGGTTATCCGGTTCGTCATCGACGATCAGAATTTTTAGCTTAGGATTTTCTTGGGAATTCATGCACCGTTCTCCTGTGCCCCGGGGCTGTTCGATTTAATAAGTCTGATCAAATGAAGAATTCGCCGATTTAAATTGCTGAAGTCATAGCATTTTCGATTTTCGATTTTCGATTTTCGATTGCGAATGACTGATGACATAAGGGTTGGGATTTTGCCTAGAGTGCCATTATTTCGGGAAAAAGGTATCACAATAATTCGTCGATATGAAGTTGTTGTGAGTGTGAGAGGCAAGCATCAACCTTGAGTTTTGATGTCTGGGTTTTCAATTCGGAATTCTTCTGAGCCACAGTTATCTGTCGTGCACCCCAATTTTATTATTTAATGATATTCACATAAACTCGTCTCCCGATAATTTTCCTTCCCCCCCTTACCTTTATGCAGCCGGAGAGCAAACACAAATCTGGCTATTTTAACTGCCGTCTGGATTTCTCAGAATACATAGGAATAACCGTCCTGATTGTGAGTTGATTTGCCAGATTTATGTTTGCTCCTGGCTCCTGGGACTATTTTATTTGGTATGTGAAAGCTGCCCGCAGCAAGATAGAATAGACAACCAACATCTTCGCCTGTGTTTTTTCCCACAAGTAATAGCAACTTTAACAGTCAGCCAAGGATACCGACCACAATCAGGCGCCGAGCCCCTGACTGATATTCGGGGGTGGCCCACAGACCACAGAGGTGTCTGTGGGAGTGACGCAATTGCTGTACCATTTTAGTTAGACTTGCACTTTTTTCCCCGATCTCGGCATTTTTTGTGCGTCCTGCAGACCAACGCCCAAGCCAATTACTGCAGCGAAACACCGCAAGCTCGAGCATCCATCTGTTAATCTTAGCTAGGGATGTACTCTGTGGAAACCGATCAGTCGATTTTAGATTTTAGGTTTTAGATTTTAGATTTACTCCACAGATGAATCGGGGAGCTTGAACTAGGGTCTAAAATTTTGATCGGTCCCCGACGAGTGTCGGTGGCTTGTATCGGTTTTTGGGCAGGGTCAATTAGCTCGATCGAGGTTTTTAAGGTCTCATCGCGCGCAGCAGAGTATCGAACCGACGGCGAAAACCCCTGCTGACTGTTTCCAGGCATCCAAATTTAAATTGGAAGTTGGGAAAGTACCCCCTAGCTCAACAGGTAAGGCCGGTTCCATGGGGGACGGACGATGGATAGCCCAGAACTGCTGAAAACTAGGGTGCCAAGCCGGGGGGGGCGGCGGCGAACATCCGACGCGCGATCGTACGCGGTGTTAGTATGGTCAGTCGTGGAGTTTTTCTACTACCGCTGGACGGATAAATTATATTCGATCGGGTATTTCCGTAAGCAGAGATCGGTAGGATTCCGGGAACCTGATGTTAAAACCTTTGTGATTGTTTTTAATACCTTGCCCGCTAAGCTGTCGCGCATTTAATTTGTAAGCTACTGTTTACTTAAACTCTTCTGATGCCGGCGGAAAGCCAGGGATCAAGCTTCAATTTAAAGGCAAAATAGCTTATCCACAAATCTAGTATTAGGGGATGAATTTTATTTTTTCATAACTAGAATATTAAATGATAAAAATTTTCTGTTTACCTCAAATTGTACTTAAAGTCAAGCACCAAAAAATATAATTTAATCGGGCTCATAAACTATGCCTATAAGTTAGGTTATAAGATCAGTATAACATTAGTGAATTTTCTAAGAGGGTAGCTTAGAAACCCGCGTAAAAAAATTAATATAGTGGCCTGGCATTGTGAATCCTTCATTTTTTTCCTCACCATCTCACCAACAACAAACTCCCGGACTTTCTGGTTTTTCGATCCGGGTCGCTGTGCCCAACGACTTAACGCAGCTAGCTGATATTTTAGCCATGAGCTTTCACTCCCGCGAGGGGTTGGTAGAATGGGTGTATCCAGTGTTGCGTTTGGGCATTTACGAAGATTTAAAAAATCGACTGCGTTCTAAGGCAGAACATTACATTTGTCTGGTTGCTGAGCTAGTCTCGCGCGAGGAGGGAACACAGAATTATCGATCGCACCGAACTCAGCGTATGGCAGGAACAGTAGAAATGGCTTTGCGTTCTCGCTTTCCTTGGCAAATCCCTAGTTCTGACTATCCTTATTTGTCGAATTTAGCCGTTCACCCGGATTACCGGCGGCAGGGAGTTGCTCAACAATTGCTCAGCAACTGCGAGGAGACCGCCAAAGAATGGGGATTTTCAGAGATTTACCTCCACGTTCTAGAAAATAATCACCCGGCGCGACAGTTGTACTATCAGGCCGGCTATCGCTTGCAACAGGTTGATTGGAATTGGACTGGTTGGCTGTTCGGCCAGCCGCGCCGCCTGTTTTTACGCAAGCAGATTTCGCTATCCTAAGCTAAGTATTTGAATTGATCATGGGGAATTGGGGCTTCGCCAAGAAAAAGGAAAAAATAGCTATCCGTGTATCTTGTACTTCCGAATTGTGGATCAATGGAATGGGAATGGGGAATTAGTGATAAATTTTAGTTTGCTCTTAATCCCGATCGCGCAACACAATAAAATTAGTCCGATCGAGCGATTAAAAGGGCGGGTTTTTGAGATTTCAATTATTGGCAGATATTTTTCGTGAACCCGCCCCTACCGTATTAGGCGTAATCGACCGGACATGATATTATATCAAATTCGGTATCCTCATCCGGCGTAAAAACCAGTCAATAATCACGGAATGTGCAACAAAAATTAATCTAATTAATCTGCGTTAATCTGTGTTTATCTGCCTGTATCTGCGGTTGAAAAAACATAATTCCTTAACCGTAGATGACAAGGAATTGACGCTAATTCAAGCCGATCAAGATAATAGATTCATGAATAATCCCGCTGCTAAAAAAAATGATTATACCAAATCCGGCTTGAATACACCTTTATTTTTTAGCATTTTAGAGAGAGACAAAAGGCAACTGTAAGAGCGATGTCAAGGGCCGAGTGCAACAAAGTTTCTAACCCGGATTGAGTAGGGTGAGGAACGCCACAGAAGTTCTGATCTGCTGTGGCGTTTTGTTCGCCAGAACAGGAGACTTTCGCCGCCAATTCTAGAGTTCAGAGAGATTTGGTAGGAAATCCGAGGAGCCGATTGGCCCGTTAACCCCAACCAGATTTGCTAAAACCCGATCGGTTCCAGCTACTCGCAGCAACGTACCGTTCGGAGTGGTGCTAAATTGCAACTGCTGGAAACTCAGCCCGTCGGTCAAAACAAACTTATCGACGCCTACCTCGAAGTTAATGACAGTATCAGTGCCGCCCTCACCATTCAACACATATCGATCGCTCCCAATACCTCCAATTAAAGTATCTTCGCCCAAGTCGCCAAACAGCCAGTCATCTCCAGCGCCCCCATTGAGAAGGTCGTTATCTTTACCACCAATCAAGGTATCGCTGCCAGCATCTCCGTTGATAGTATCTTGGCCTTCGTTGCCGTAAAGCAAGTCATCGCCCTCACCGCCGTTGATGCAGTCTTGCTGGTCGTTTGCGGCCACCGAGACACCCCGGTTATCAGCACGATCGCCATAGATGGTATCGTTGCCCTCGTCACCGCAGATCTCATCGCTGCCGTCACCGCCGTAAATCAAGTCGTCACCCCGATCTCCGTGTATGAGGTCGTTAGCTTTGCCGCCGTAAATCAAGTCGTTGTCTTCACCGCCACTGATGGTATCGTCACCCTCATCGCCGAACAGCACATCAGCACCGATGCCACCAAAGAGCAAGTCCTGGCCGCCAACATCTTGAACTCGACTTCGAGCACCGCCGTACATGGTGTCGTCGCCGCTGTCGCCCACAAGGGTATCAGAGCCAAGTTCGCCCCAAATCAGGTCATGATCTTTGCCACCCCAAACACAATCATTGCCTTTACCTGCTTGCACGGTATCATTACCGTGACCGCCGCCAATGATATCGTTGCCACCGTCGGCAAAGATTAAGTCTTGTTCCCCGATATCCCCGATTGACTGAGAACTGCCACTGTCGCCGAGCAGAGTATCGGCTCCTTGGCCGCCGTAGAGGGTATCGGACCCTAATTGACCGTAGATGATGTCATTGCCTTTACCTCCGTAAGCGCGATCGTTATCTTTCCCTGCAACCAGCGTATCGTTTCCTTGTTGGCCGTTGAGGAAGTCGTTACCGAAGCCTCCGTACAGCAAGTCGCGTCCCTGGGAGTCGCTAGCCTTTTGGTCGCGGATGCCCCCAAACAAGCTGTCGGAGCCGATGCCACCAAACAACGTATCGGAGCCGAGTTCGCCCCAAATTAAGTCATTTTCTTTACCTCCAAGGGCAATATCGTCACCTTTGCCGGTATGGATGGTATCGTCGCCCTCGTTGCCGTTAATCAGGTCTGCACCGTTGCCTCCGAAGATCAAATCGCCATTGTTCTGAGCACTGCTGGAGTTATCGTTGCCGTTGTCTCCCAAAATCGTATCGGCACCTAGATCTCCAAACAGGCTGTCAGAGCCTAAGTCGCCGGCAATCCAGTCGTTCTGTTTGCCTGCAAATACGATATCGTTGCCCTCGTCTCCGTAAACAATATCGGTGTCAATGCCCCCAAAAATCGTGTCATTGTCTTCGTTGCCGTAAATTTCGTCCGCGCCGTCTTCACCTAAAAGCAGATCGTTGCCTTCAAAACCGAAGATTTTTTGGTTGCCTTTGGTGTCTACGATCAAGTCATCGCCGTCGGTTCCTTTGGTGGTTTGTCCCTCTGAAAATTGTGAAATAGGCCGGACAAAGCCAACTGCGGGTGGTTGCTGCGGAGGCGCAAAGTTAATTCCCGGTTTTTCAATAATGGGCGAACATTGACAGTTGGTATCTGTTTCGGCGATCGGATTTGAGATGATCGGCGATGCCGGCGTTGGTGTGGGTGTAGGTATGAGTGGGGGAACTGTTCCAACTGGCCTCAAGATAGCAGCAACAGTAGCGCTAGCGGGGCTGACTTTGCCGAGGTTGTCGGTGGCGGTGTAGCTGAAAGTTGCTCCGTTAAAGTCAACTGTGGCTACGAAAAATAGTTGTCCTATTTGTGCCGGAGTCAAAACTTGACCGACTGTCACGGGTATGTCGCCGTTGACTGAATCTGATAGGAACAGGACTCCTTGGTTGGCTGGGGGGACTCTGGTGATGGTGTAAGAGACGATCGACCCATCGGGGTCACTTCCTCCCAATCCCAACACCTGCACGATGCCGTTAGTCGGAACCGTGAAGTTAACATTGTTAATCGATGGCGGTTGGTTGGAAGTCGGGGAGATAGCGGCAACTGTAGCAGTGGCGGGGCTGGTAGCGCCGCTGTTATCTGTGGCGCTGTAGCTGAAATTGGCACCGGTAAAGTCGCCGGTGGATTGGAAAAATAGTTGTCCTATTTGTTCCGGTGTCAAAACTTGACCTGGTGTCACGGCTACTCCGCCGTTGGCTGGATCTCCTAAAAACAGGATTCCTTGGGCCGCTGGCGGCAGGGTGTTGATGGTGTAAGAGGCGATCGACCCATCGGGGTCACTTCCTCCCAATCCCGGCACCCGCGCGCTGCTGTTGGGCTCTACCGTGAAATTAGCATTGTTGGTTACTGGCGGTAAGTTTAGGGGATTTGGTGTGGGAGTTGCTCCTGTGGCACCGAGAGTTGCGGTAGCCAGGGAACTGGTAGCGCCGTTGCTATCTGTGGCGCTGTAGCTGAAAGTTGCTCCGGTAAAGCTACCTGTGGATTGGAAAAATAGTTGTCCTAGCTGTTCCGGTGTCAGGATTTGACCGGGTGTCACGGGTACGCCGCCGTTGGCTGGATCTCCTAAAAACAGGACTCCTTGGGCCGCTGGCGGCAGGGTGTTGATGGTGTAAGAGGCGATCGACCCGTCGGGGTCGGGGTCGCTTCCTCCCAATCCTGTAACTAACCTGCTGCTGTTGGGTCCGAGGCTGGAGTTGGCATTGTTGGCAACTGGCGGTTGGTTGTTCGTTGGAGTTGGAGTTGGTGTGGGCCCTATCAGTCCAGCCACACTAGCGGTAGCGACTGGACTGATAGCACCGCTGTTGTCTGTAGCGGTGTAGGTGAAATTGGCTCCTGTAAAGTTGCCCGTCGTGAAGAAATATAGTTGCTGCAACTGTTGAGGAGTCAGGACTTGACCTTGTGTCACTGGTACACCGCCGTTGGCTGGATCTCCTAAAAACAGGACTGCTTGGTCTGGTGAGGGCAGGGTGTTGATGGTGTAAGAGACGATCGACCCGTCGGGGTCGGGGTCGCTTCCTCCCAATCCCGTGACTAACCTGCTGCTGTTGGGTCCGAGGCGGGAGTTGGCATTGTTGGCTAATGGCGGCTGGTTGTCAGTTGGAGTTGGAGTTGGTGTGGGAATTGGCGAAACAGGCCGCAAGATAGCCGCCACAGTAGCGACAGCGGGACTGGATGCGCCGCTGTTGTCTGTGGCGCTGTAGGTGAAATTGGCTCCTGTAAAGTTGCCCGTCGTTTGGAAAAATAGTTGCTGCAACTGTTCTGGAGTCAGGACTTGACCTGGTGTCACTGGTACACCGCCGTTGGCTGGATCTCCTAAAAACAGGACTGCTTGGTCTGGTGAGGGCAGGGTGTTGATCGTGTAAGAGGCGATCGACCCGTCGGGGTCGCTTCCTCCCAATCCTGTCACTAACTGGCTGCTGTTGGGCCCGAGGCTGGAGTTGGCATTGTTGGCAACTGGTGGTTGGTTGTTCGTTGGAAGTATGGCCGCGACAGTAGCGGTAGCGGGACTGGTGGCGCCGCTGTTGTCTGTGGCGCTGTAGGTGAAATTGGCTCCTGTAAAGTTGCCCGTCGTTTGGAAAAATAGTTGCTGCAACTGTTCTGGAGTCAGGACTTGACCTGGTGTCACTGGTACACCGCCGTTGGCTGGATCTCCTAAAAACAGGACTGCTTGGTCTGGTGAGGGCAGGGTGTTGATCGTGTAAGAGGCGATCGACCCGTCGGGGTCGCTTCCTCCCAATCCTGTCACTAACTGGCTGCTGTTGGGCCCGAGGCTGGAGTTGGCATTGTTGGCTAATGGCGGTTGGTTGTTAGTTGGAGTTGTGGGAGTTGGTGTGGGAGTCGGAGTTGTGGGAGTTGGTGTGGGAGTTGGAGTTGTGGGAGTTGGTGTGGGAGTTGGAGTTGTGGGAGTTGGTGTGGGAGTTGGTGTGGGAGTTGGTGTTGTGGGAGTTGGTGTGGGAGTTGGTGTGGGAGTTGGAGTTGTGGGAGTTGGTGTTGTGGGAGTTGGTGTGGGAGTTGGTGTGGGAGTTGGAGTTGTGGGAGTTGGTGTGGGAGTTGGTGTTGGAGTTGGTGTGGGAGTGGGTGCTATCAGTCCATCCACAGTAGCGGTAGCAGGGGGACTGATAGCACCGCTGTTGTCTGTGGCGCTGTAGGTGAAATTGCTTCCTGTAAAGGTTCCCGTCGTTTGGAAAAATAGTTGCTGCAACTGTGCTGGAGTCAGGACTTGGCCTGGTGTCACGGGTACGCCACCGTTGGCTGGATCTCCTAAAAACAGGACTGCTTGGTCTGGTGAGGGCAGGGTGTTGATCGTGTAAGAGACGATCGACCCGTCGGGGTCGAGGTCGCGGCCTCCCAATCCCGTGACTAACTGGCTGCTGTTGGGCCCTAGGCTGGAGGTGGCATTGTTGGCCTCTGGCGGTTGGTTGGGAGTTGGAGGTGGTGTCAGAGTTGTGGTGACTGTAGATGCGTTGTTGTCCAGAGTCGGGTCAGCGGTAGTTGAGGTACTTCTAGCGGTGTTGGTGACGCTGCCGGATGCAGGTACGATGAAGCTGACTGTGTTGGTGACGGCGGCACCGCTGGCTAAGCTGGGAACGGGCGCGAAGGTGACAATACCTGTATTCTCATCGTAGACACCGCCGTTGACTTCTGTTACGGCGCCAACGATGCTGTCAGTAATTGTGAGGTTTTCGGCTGTGCTTGGGCCGTTGTTGACTGTGGAAATTATGTAAGTAACTCTTTCACCTGGTGCTGCTGTCGCAGTCCCGCTTTTGGTGGTAACGACATCGGCACTAGGTGTCAGAGTTGTGGTGACTGTAGCCAGCGGATCAGTGCCGTTGTTGTTCTCAGGAAAAGGATCTGGGGTAGCTGACGTATTTCTGGCAGTGTTGGTGACGCTGCCAGATGCAGATGCAGGTGCGATGAAGCGGACTGTGTTAATGGCAGGAGCACCGGAAGGCAAGCTGGGAATCGGTGGGAAGGTGACAATCCCAGTATCTGGATTGTAAACAGCCTCGTTGGGTAGACTAACTATTGTTAAACCGCGAACAATGCTGTCGGTAACGGTGACGTTTTCGGCTGTGCTTGGCCCGTTGTTGACTGTGGAAATTATGTAAGTAACTGTTTCACCCGGTGCTGCTGCCGTAGTCCCGGTTTTGGTGGTAACAACATCGGCAAGAGCAGCAACAATTGTAGTTGAGACTTGAGAGATGGGTTGGGAACTATTGTTGTTAGCTAGATTTGGGTCGAAAGTGCTGGATGTGCTATAGGCAGTGTTAGTTAAGGGAGCTGTGACTGTTGGGGAAACTGTGGCGGTGATGGTGCGGGTTTGGCTAGCACCGTTAGCCAGAGTCGGAATCGCCGGCCAGATGACAGTTCGCGTTTTGCTGTCTAAAGTACCGCCGTCAGATATGCTGACTGGTATTAAGCCCGCGGGCAGGGGATCTTGAATCAGGACGCTTTCGGCGCTGTTTGGCCCGTTATTTGTGGAGGTAATCGTATAGGTTATGGTGCTGTTGGGTGTGGCGAACAGCGGGCCTTTTTTAACAATGGAAACGTCGGCTACGAGTGTAGGCGGATCTATACTTTGGATGATGACATTGTTAACTTCGTGAATGTTTGTGTTTCCCCCAGTCGAAGCAGCAAAGCCAAATTTAAAAGTACGTGGCACTGCTCCGTTTATGGTTGCCAAATTTGGTATGTCGATCAGTGTTTCGCCCGCATCAAATGTGTCACTACCGTCCAAGTCTAAGGCAACTGTAAGACGGTTAGGTGTTACTGAAGTCGTCGGGAATAATGTAATTTGGACGGTTCTTTTAGTATTAAGAGTAGTGCGACTGGGTGCGTCTTTATTGTCTATGCCAATGGAAACCCCCGTCAAAGTGTTAGTTAAAAGACTAGAACCTAAAAATTTATAATTTTCGGTTGGGATTGTGCTTTCCCTGCCTCTAAGTCCTACTGCATCAGGTCGCTGCCCTGGGCCGCCCACACGCCCTGCAGTAGGATTGGAAAAATTGCCAAACTCGTCTAATCCGACACCTAAATAACCTCCTGAAAGACCAGTTGAAAACAAAGCAGGATTATTATTCGGAGCATAGCCGAGAGAGCCACCGTAGCCTCCCGCTTTTGTTGGCGTAGCTGTTCCGTCAATGAGGAAAAAACTAATGCCATCGGCACCAAGAATGGGAGGCGGAACCCGTGTTTCAAAAGGATAAATGTCATTACCTCTGTTATAGGCAAAGAAATCAAAGGTAACTCTCAGACCCTCAGTGGCGGAGATGGGGTTGTTATAGATAACAAAAGCTGATTGGTCAAAGGCGTTTGATGTTAATCTCAAAGTACCTATTCCGGCTGGATCGCCAGTCCCTAAAGCAGGAATAACTCCGCTGGGGTTTGGTGTACTACCTGCGGTTAAGCCTGGGTCAGGTGTAAGGGTGTTGCCAACTCCATATATCCAAGGCCCGATTACTGTTGAATTTTTAAATTCTTCAGCCGCTAAGGTAGCGAGGACTGATGTGTAGCCTTCTAGGACTTCTTTTTCAAAGGCTATTTCGGTATTTATTTGTCCTGTGGTAATTTCTAATTCCCAGTCGCCGCCTAGTGCTGCACTCCCTGTCAGGTTGTTGGAAGCGGCAATATTTGCTCCTGTTATTTCACTGAGTTTTTGTATGAATTTAATGCCGAATTCGTCGGCTGCTATGTTACAGCCGTAAAGCAGAATGCTGCCAGATTCGTTAAGGGCTTTTCCCCACTGCTGCAATTGGTTGCTGTAGGTTTCTAGATTATCAATATTAATTTCTGTAGAGCCGATTTCTACTGCTGCTTCTCGACCGTGAGAAACTATGTGCAGGCTGGTGATGCTGTTGCGCTGACCCAGAATTTCGGTGATTTGCTCGATTCCATCCCGGGTTCTATCCAGCAAGATTACTTCTGTACCGCATTTCACTCCCCTGAGCAACTCTTGGTAGTTTTCTACTTTTGAATCCACAATCGCTAGATTTTTTCGGCTAGCCGTCTCTGCTTTATGGGTAGCTTGTCTCAAGATTTTAGTCTCCATATTTGTAGATTTCCCTGTTTGTGTAGATGACAAATTTGACAGATTTAGGAGGGTTTTCATTTGGGGTTAATTTTATTGCTAAATCTAAGCTACCCCTTTTCATAGGTGACGATAAACTTTCAACTATAAAGTTTTAAAAATTATTTGGTTTAGAAAACATAATACTTACCTCTATTTGTGATTTGTGATCTTAGTCAATCATTAGACAGGATTTACAGCGATCGCCCTTGGATGTCCTGATGCGACAGATGGCTGCAAATTCTAAGATGAATAAGGGGTAACAGCCTTTGTATTAGCGAAGATGCTCTATTTTTGGGCAAAATGATATCAGGTCTAAGGTTAGTTATATGGTAAATTACTTACGGATTCATCAGCACAAGGGGTCACACCCCTCATGCCACTGTTCTGAGTCTGGTGATATCGAGGCTGTCTCAGACAGCTTGAACGGTAAATATACTGAAAATATTAATTTCCTAAAAATTGGCAGATTTTGACTTTGAGGTGCGATCGCTCTTAAAAGTTGAGAGTACCGTATTTCTAGAGATTTATACTTATACTAATTGGGTGTGCAGTAAACTCACAGCCATGTAATAATAGCAACTTAACGCTACAAAATTTAACAAAAAAAGTTGACAAATTATATATGTTAATACCAGGATTGCGGGGCCAAAAAAGAACGATCGCCCTTGAATTCAAAAAGTACGATCGCCCTTTACACCGTCTTTCTATCTAAATCATCAAACTCCATCGATCGCACGCCCTAACGTCGCTTGCTAAGCGTCAATATCGAGTTCGCGCACTAAAAAAGCCCATTCATCAGCTAATTCTTCAATCACTTTAGCAGTAGGCTTGCCGCCCCCGTGTCCCGCTTTAGTTTCTATCCGAATTAACACGGGTTTTTCTCCCGCGTGGGTTTCTTGCAAAGCAGAAGCAAACTTGAAACTGTGGGCCGGAACCACGCGATCGTCGTGATCGGCAGTTGTAATCATTGTCGCCGGATAAGTCGTTCCCGGTTTGAGGTTGTGCAGGGGAGAATAGCCGTAAATTGTCGGGAATTCCTCGGCATTTTCGGGAGAACCGTATTCCGAAGTCCAGGCCCAACCAATGGTAAACTTGTGGAAGCGCAGCATATCCATAACCCCAACGGCAGGCAATGCCGCACCGAACAATTCCGGCCGCTGAGTCATGCAAGCCCCTACTAATAAACCGCCGTTGCTTCCACCTGCGATCGCCAATTTTGCAGGTTTGGTGTATTTGTTTTCGATCAACCATTCAGCGGCAGCTATAAAGTCGTCAAACACATTTTGCTTATTCAACTTTGTCCCTGCTTGGTGCCATGATTCGCCGTACTCGCCGCCGCCCCGCAAACAGGCGATCGCATAAACTCCGCCCAGATCCAGCCATACGACATTGCTAACCGAAAAACTCGGAGTTAGGGACACGCCAAAACCGCCGTAGCCGTAAAGATAAGTGGGGTTATTGCCATCCAACTGCAAGCCTTTCTTGTGGGTGATAAACATGGGTACTTGCGTACCGTCTTTGCTTGGGTAAAATACTTGTTTTGTTTCGTAATCGTTGGGATTAAAATCGACCTTTGGCTGCCGATAAATGGTACTTTCATCTGTCACCATATTGTAGTGATAGATGATGTTAGGTGCAGTGAAACTGGTGTAAGCATAAAAGGTTTCGGTGTCGTGCCGCTTGCCGCTGAATCCTCCCGCCGAACCGATTCCGGGCAAGGCAACTTCTCGCACGAAAGAGCCATCTAAGTTAAAGATTTTAATCTGGGTGTAGGCGTCTTTCAAGTAGGAAGCCACAAATTGATTGTTCAGCAGGCCTATGCCTTCGAGAGTTTCTGCTGCTTCGGGGATAATTTCTGTGAACCCCCCCTCTCTGGGCGACGGGGGAGTTTCATCACAAGCGAGGGATGACGGAGGTTGGTTGTTGGTGTCGATCGCAATTACGCGGCCCAACGGTGCATTCAAGTTTGTTTGAAACCAGAAAATAGATCCCTCATTGTCGATGAAACTGTACTCAGCCTCGAATTCGCTAATCAGTTCTACAACGGTTGATTCCGGTGCAGTTAAATCCTTGTAGAAAATCAAGTTTTTGGTTTCAGTTCCTTGCCAAACTGAGATAATCAAGTATTTGCCATCTTCGGTGACGCCCCCGCTAAATCCCCACTCTTTTTGATCGGGTCGCTCGTAGATTAATACGTCTTCAGATTGGGGGGTGCCGAGTTGGTGGTAAAACAGTTTTTGGTAATAGTTAACTTCTTCGTGCTTGCTTTTTTCGTTGGGTTCGTCGTAGCGACTATAAAAAAAGCCTTTGCCGTCGTGAGTCCAGGATGCTCCTGAGAATTTAATCCACTTTAAATGGTCTGATAAATCTTCGCTTGTTGCCACCTCACGGACTTTCCATTCCTGCCAGTCAGAACCGGAAGTTGACAAACCGTAAGCCATGTATTTGCCGTCTTCGCTGATAGCTATCCCCCCCAAAGCAACAGTTCCGTCTTCTGAGAGAGTGTTGGGATCAATTAATACTTTGGGTTCGGTGTCGAGGGATGTTAATGTGTAGAGTACGGATTGATTTTGCAGACCATCATTCTTGTAGTAGAAATAGCGAGATCCTTCTTTGAAAGGTATGCCGTATTTCTCGTAATCCCAAAGTTGAGTCAGGCGCTGTTTGATTTTTTCCCGCGCCGGAATTTCGTTGAGATAGGCAAAGGTAACTTGATTTTGGGCTTCCACCCAAGCTTGGGTGTCCTCTGAGTCAGGATTTTCCAGCCACCTGTAAGGGTCGGATACTTTGACGCCGTGGTAGTCGTCTGTTTGGTCGATTTTGCGGGTTGTGGGGTAGGTGAAAGGTCGATCGAATTGGGTCATGATTTTTTACTCTCGGTAACTTTGTCCAGTTTACCCTTTCGCGGCAGTGACGACAGGGAACAACGAAACTCAAGACCATAAACCAAATACCAAATACCCGACAGGTTGAAACCTGTCGCTACACACACAAAACCCGCCGACGCGGGTTTCATATCTTACAATTTTGTCATTATGAGCCTGAGCGAAGCAATCGCAGAAGCTTAGAATATAGCTCTCGTCGCATCAATTGTCAACTCTTCATCCTCTCTTCTCTTCCTACCCTTCGGGAACGGCTTCGCCGAACGTACTCTTGGCGTCTTCGCGGTTCGTTTCTCTTATTTTTAAATCAGCCATCACCCGTTTTCAACTAATCCAACTCCCTCCTTCCTTCCAAAGCACGAGCCAATGTAACTTCATCGGCATATTCCAAATCTCCCCCCATCGGCAAACCAAAAGCTATGCGCGTCACCAGCGTAAAAGGTTTTAATAAGTGACCGATATAAAGAGTAGTAGTTTCGCCTTCCACGCTGGGACTAATAGCAATAATTACTTCCTTAATCTTTTGCTGGCTGACGCGCCGGACTAACGGTTGAATGTTCAATTGTTCTGGGCCAATTCCATCCATCGGCGAGATAACGCCACCAACAACGTGATATTTACCCATGTATTCCCGCGTTTTTTCTAAAGCGATTACGTCGCGGGATTCTGACACTACACAAATGGTATGACTGTCGCGGTTGGTATTGCGGCAAATTTCGCAAACAGGGTCAGCAGATAAGTGAAAGCATACTTGACAGAAACCTACTTGCTGTTTGGCATCAATCAAAGATTTAGCTAGGGCTTGCACTTCTTCCTCCGGTCGCTTCAAAATATGTAAAGCGAGCCGCTGGGCTGTTTTTGGACCGACTCCTGGCAAGCGCTGCAATTGTTCGATTAAACGAGCTAAAGGTCGAGTGTACATTAAAAATCGGCGGTAATTGGTAATATCATTTCTGGTTGATTCGCGATCGTAGAATTAGCGCGATGTAGGGGCGGGTTTTACCAACCATCTATGTTTTAAACTAAGTATATCATAAACTCGTCCCGCCCATACACTGATGACTATTGACTAATTTACCCTCCACTAATTTTAGCTTTGTAGCCTAACTTTGTGATAATTTCTCGCAGCTTTTGCTTGTGTTCGCCTTGAATTTCGATTTCATTATCTTTGACTGTGCCGCCAGTACCGCATTGGGCTTTTAGCTGCTTGGCTAAAGTTGCTAATGTTTCGGGTTTTTCCTGAAAGCCACTGATGACTGTAACTGTTTTGCCGCCGCGTCCTTTTCGGGATGCTTCGATTTTGAGGTTTTGTTGATTAGGGGGAACTTCGGCAATTCCCCGTTGGAGGGCTGCCGAGTTGTCAACGTTGCCGAATTCGGAGTAAACTATTCGTTTGCCCTCGGTTGTTTTGCTGTCAGAATCTTTGCGTTTGGATGCTGCCATAGGTTAAGATGCTTGATTTTTTTTTACTGGTATTTCTAGTTTTAGCGGATTGGGGTATGGTTGCGATCGCTCGGAATGCCATCTATCTTCTACTTATTGTATTAGCCCGTCAATCGATTTTAGATTTTAGATTTTAGATTTTAGATTGAAGGATTGACCCCACGGATAAATTCGGGGGGCAAGTTTCATCGGATACAGGTTTTTTATTTCTGGACGAATGAATACGGGGGCTTGTATCCTGGATGCTTTCGCTCAAGGGTTCAAAGAATTATAATGAAATTTGTTCGATCGGCTCAAGTCCACAACCGATTTGGTACGATCGACACCAAGCCTCTAGCTTACCCGCGAATCTAAAAAATCTAAAATCTAAAATCTAAAATCAAATGACAGTCACCCCCCTGCATCTCACCACCGAAACCAGCGCCCAACGCCCCGACTCCCTCGGCAGATTCGGCAAATTCGGCGGCAAATACGTCCCCGAAACCCTGATGCCCGCTTTATTTGAACTAGAAGCCGCTTTCCACAAATACCGCAGCGAACCGGAATTTCAACAGCAACTCCAACAATTGCTCAAAGATTATGTCGGCCGCCCCAGCCCTTTGTATTTCGCCGAACGCCTCACCGAACACTACGCTAAAGCAGACGGAACTGGCCCGCAAATTTACCTCAAACGCGAAGATTTAAACCACACTGGTGCTCACAAAATTAACAACGCTTTAGCTCAAGCATTGCTGGCAAAACGTATGGGCAAAAAGCGGGTAATTGCTGAAACTGGTGCCGGTCAACACGGCGTTGCTACCGCCACAGTTTGCGCTCGTTTTGGTATAGAATGCGTTGTCTACATGGGCGTTCACGACATGGAAAGACAGGCTTTAAATGTGTTTAGAATGCGCTTGATGGGAGCCGAAGTGCGGCCGGTGGCTGCGGGTACGGGAACGCTGAAAGATGCGACTTCAGAAGCGATTCGCGATTGGGTGACAAATGTCGAAACAACTCATTACATCCTCGGTTCCGTAGCGGGCCCGCATCCTTACCCGATGATGGTACGCGATTTCCATGCGGTAATTGGTGAAGAAACGCGCGCTCAGTGTCAGGAAAAGTGGGGCGGTTTGCCGGATATTTTATTAGCTTGCGTTGGCGGCGGTTCTAATGCAATGGGCCTTTTCCATGAGTTTGTCGGGGAAGAAACTGTCAGATTGATCGGTATTGAAGCGGCGGGCGAAGGTGTGGAAACTGATAAACACGCTGCTACTTTGACTAAGGGAAGTGTGGGAGTTCTACACGGGGCGATGAGTTATTTGCTGCAAGATAATGAAGGTCAAGTGATTGAGCCGCATTCGATTAGTGCGGGTTTGGATTATCCGGGTGTGGGGCCGGAACACAGTTATTTGAAGGATGCGGGCAGGGCTGAATATTATAGCGTAACTGATGCAGAAGCGCTGGAAGCATTTCAGCGACTTTCGCAGTTGGAGGGGATTATTCCGGCTTTGGAAACTTCTCATGCGATCGCCTATTTAGAGACTCTGTGCCCACAGCTAACAGGCAATCCGCGCATTGTGCTGAACTGTTCCGGACGTGGCGACAAAGACGTGAACACTGTGGCGAAGGTTCTGAATATCTAGGTTAGCGGAATGTGGGGCGATCGCTCTGTAGGAATTGGTAACAATTAATTGGTGTCAACTTAAGACTAAAATCCTTTGTATCTCTCGTTTGTATCGAAGTCTAGATCCCCCCTAGCCCCCCTTAATAAGGGGGGAAATGGAAGCGATGTTTCGTCCCCCTTATTAAGGGGGATGCGAGGGGGATATAGAGGCTTATCCTCAGACGGTATACTCATACTACTTTTGGCCTTAAGTTGACACTAATAGTAACAATTAACTTTATTTCTCGTTTGATTTCATGTCCAAAGGTTTGATTTCGATTTGCTTGGGATTGTTGACAATCCTGCCTAAGTGTGACACCTCCATTCCTATGCGATCGCTGCCACAAACTCCCATGAATACTAATGTTGCTTCGAGTGCTATTACTGACTTAGAAAAAGCGGTTAACCAACAGATAAATCAATACCGAGCATCTAAAAAGTTGCCGCCGCTGAGTATCGATCCGCGAATCAGTCAGATAGCAAGAATTCACAGCGAAAATATGGCTAAGGGTAAAGTCAGTTTTAGCCACGATGGATTTGAGGGGCGGGCGAAAGCAATTACCATTCCTTATCAAAGTGTAGCTGAAAATCTTGCTTACAATTTTGGCTACAACGACCCGGTACGCAATGCTGTTGAGGGTTGGATTAAAAGTGACGGCCACCGTAAGAATATGGAGGGTCAGTTTAATGTGACTGGTATTGGGGTTGCGAAAAATGCCAAAGGGGAGTATTATTTTACTCAGCTTTTTGTCCGCAGTCGATAATTTGAAGGAAGAAGGAAGTTCGGCAACGGATTCTGTAACGGATGTAACGGATGTAACGGATGTCAGTCCGAGGGAAGTCGGAAGAGGGAAGAAGGAAGAGGGAAGAGGGAAGAAGGTAGTCAACAGTCAACAGTCAACAGTCAACAGTCAAAAATTACTAATAATGGAATTTGCAGATTTTCAAGTGTGCGATGGTGATATTCCCGATTCTCTCTTATCTTATTATTTGACTGCTCCGGCGATCGCCGTTGATACGGAAACAATGGGTTTGCTACCTTGGCGCGATCGCTTGTGTTTGGTTCAGTTGTGCAATCCCGAAGGTAAAGTTGCAGTGGTGCGGATTGCCAAAGGCCAGACAGCAGCACCGAATTTAAAGAAGTTAATGGAAGCCGAAAGTATTGAAAAAGTATTTCATTTTGCGCGCTTTGATATGGCAACAATGCGTTACAATTTAAGTATTGACATTGCACCAGTTTTCTGCACCAAGCTAGCTAGTAAACTTGCTAGAACTTACACCAACAGACACGGATTGAAAGAATTAATTCTAGAACTTGAAAAGGTAGAATTAAATAAAACATCTCAAAGTTCCGACTGGGGAAATGCGACTAATCTTTCTGACGAGCAACTAAATTATGCTGCTAACGATGTCCGCTATTTGCTGAGCGCTAAACAAAAGTTGACTGCTATGTTGCAGCGAGAAGAACGCTGGGAAATTGCACAGCAATGTTTTCAGTGTTTGCCAGTTTTTGTGAGTTTGGATTTATTGCAGTACAATGATGTTTTCGAGCACGGCTAATACCATTTTAGATTTTAGATTTTAGATTTTAGATTGGGAATGACTGATGACTACCAGGGTTTAGAGCAAGGGCATACAATTGCATTCTTTTTTTGAAATTGTATAATATTGTGTCACCTCGCACAATTGCAATCAAATTGGTTTGTAATGAAGACTTGAGTTATCATAAAACTCGCTTGGACTTGAGTCCTCACTACAAAGGTAATTATTATTATTTGACCGAAAGCATCCAGGATACAAGCCCCCGGATTCATTCCGAAAGCAGACTCAGGACCCAGAAATCAAAAACCTGTATCCGAGAAACTTGCCCCCCGAATTTATCCGTGGGGTCAATGCTTCAATCTAAAATCTAAAATCTAAAATCTAAAATCGATTGACCGGACTTGATGTGAGTTTAAAAAAATTCAAAACAGTCATCTATTGCTGATTATGGCTAATCGGGATTGTGTTCGTGCAGCAAAGCTTCAATTTGGTCGTCAACATTTCTAATCACCTGTTCCAAAGCGGGCAACCCCTCTAAAGGCACAGGAGAAAGCCGAGTTCGATCGCGAATTTGATTCACTTTCCGCTGCAATTCTTCGGCCAGTCGCAGCGCGTCCCGACTCAAAGTAGACAACTGCTGCTGCTGGTAAAACCTCAAAGCTGCCCCCCGCAAAACTTGCAGGGTGGCTTCTTCCTTGCCACCCACGGTCATTACCCGCAAGCGCAACAGCAAATGAGTGTTTTGGTATATGCGCTCAACTTCGACTTGTTTGGCCTGTTCCACCGGGCCAACAGGCATATCTGTCAGCCGTTTCAACTCATCGATGACCTCTTGGAAAAGGACGATATCGATACCTTCGAGCATCGATTTCAAAACGCCATCTTGACTCCAAAGAATGCGACCTTGGGACTGATGCCGCTCAAAAAACAAGCGGCCGATACCCTCTCGCAGCACTCTACCGAGCAATTCTTGCAGCAGTTGGGGCGCGGGCAAAGTTGCCAAAACTTCCACTTGGCTTGACAAGTGCAAGGCCTCGACATTCAAAACCGATAGCTGTGTCGGTGTCGGGGGAACCTCAGCGCCAGCAGGTTTAAACCGCTCAGGAGCGGGCATCGAGGCTTCTGGCACAGACAGCAGCGTTGCTGCATTGGGGCCTGAAGTTGCTGGTGCGGGATTTTTGGGTGTTGGGGCTGCGGCGGTTTCTGTCTGGCTCGGTTCTCGGAGCTGGTTCCCGTGCAGCAAGTAAGCTGAGAGCATCGAGCGCTGAGTTTCCGAGGCAATTGGCTCTGTTGTGACTGAGCAATTCATGTAAGCTAAAATCCGCTGCACGTAGTCCAAGGCGGAGTCATCTTGGGCATCGACTACGCCCAATTTAAACAGATTACCTTCTAGAGATAAAGGCAAAACTTGATAGTAAAGGCAAGCTTCAAAGGGGACAACAGTGTCGATTAGGTGAAATATTCGATCGGAGTCCATTGTAGCTGCCGAGCCTGTTGAAGATGTATGTACCATTAGCTGCTTTGTAGTTGGAAGCGCGATCGAGCGCGACGCACCAACCTGATGCGATAAAATTAAACGCTGCAACTTCCCTGACGGAGGAATTGGCCTAACAACCGGAAGCTTTTATTAAAGAAAAATCCTTAGTCCCAGAATTTTCTCCCTTCTGTATTGCAGCCTCAAATTCTACCAAAAGATTGAGAACTAGATGATGACTAGCGCAGTCTAGACCAACTATCATCGATCGCCCGATATTGAGGCCCGTGGCTGGCAACAATAGAATTATATCTTTAATGCACAAGTATTAGAGATGCACCACAACGGATGATTTACGGGCTACCGCTGAATAGAGGATTGGTTAAAAAATCCTGAAAAGTCGATCGTGCTGCTAGTATCTTACCTCAGAGAGTGGGCTGTGATCGTCTCGGAGCGCGATCGTCATTCGATTTTAGATTTTAGATTTTAGATTTTGGATTGACTTGCGCGAGATAAATTCGGGGGCTTGAGGAGTTGAGATTTTCGATTTTGGATTGATTCCACGGATAAATCACGTAGCGGCTACGATCAAGAAACTCGCTTGTCACGGCAGCGCTACGATATCCCGATCGAGCTAACCTGATTGGACACAAGGGGCATCGCGCGGTTTTCCACGGGGAAACTCGCAATAATCTGTGGCTGTGCGGGAATGGATTTGTAGCGGGGATTATGAAAAATGCTACTGCCAATTAACAATTAGCAATTGCCCGCCACCCATTACCAATCTACTCGTTGCGGAGCGATTGAGCTGCTAAATAGAGTTTGCTCCACTCGCCGATGACTTGATTGGTTTTCAGCTTTAATTCAGATGCGATCGTCTCTACACTTTTTCCTGCTTTCAGCGATTCTACCAACTGCCGCTGAACCGGCGTGAGGTTTTGTAAATATTGCTGCCACTGAGCCGGAGTCAAGCCCAAACTGTGTTCTTGGAGCGAAGTTTCCAGCCAGTTGGCGACTAATTCCGGTGCTTGTTTGACCGCAAAAACGCGAATCGCGTGGTAACTGACTTTTTCTCGCAAGCGGTAAATTTGCTTGATCGGAACCTTCAACTCCTCGGCAATTGCCTCTTGGGAACGACCTTGGAGGTAAAGCTGCAGCCACCGGGAAGCCAGCGGATCGACTTCAGCGGCCAAGTAATTCTCAAATTCTTGTTGGACAATCTGCCGCTGAGTTTGCTGCTCTTCCCAAGCTTGATTTTCTCGATACTCGGACATCGCCTGTTCGTCTAGCAGGCTGAGCGGTTCGTCTGTATCGTCGGGTAGAACCTGTTCCGACACCAGCCGCACCCAGTCTCCCGCAGGCACTTGGGTCAATCCGCCCCGCTGAGCACGCCGCAGGTAGTTGACAAAACGGTACACCAACAGCGGCTGGTTGCGGATCGGCCGCAAGCAGTATTCTTCTGTGCTCGCTAGCAGCAAAGCATTTCGCAGGCGTCTGTCTGAGGTGCATTCGGCAATCCAGGCGACTTGCTGCTGCAGGTAGCGATCGGAATTGAGCATTTCCTGAATCACTTCTTGTAGTACCTCCACCGCACTCCGCTGTCTGTCGCGACTCAGGGAAACCCAGGCTTGGATTTTTTGCCGGAGCACCACCAAACCGCCCAGTCGCCCGATCAAGTTGCGGTAAGCTTTTTCTGGGGGTACTCCCAGATACCGAGAAATCAAAATTCGATATAAAAAGTCGATCGCGCCAGAGGCGACAGACAATTGAGTTGGGCTAAGAGTGTCAAATCTTTCGGGCTTGTCTCCCAACAGCCACCGGACAACACTCTCGCGAGTGCTAGAATTTTCGTCCGGGCAATCTTTTTCCAGTCGAGACTTCCAATCTTGTCCTAGTCTTTCCGCCAAGGTCATGGGCTGTCGAGAATATTGTCTTTCACCCCCGATTTTACGTGGTATCCTGGATTTTTGAGTATTTTTCAGATATTTCAGATATACGATCGCGCGATCGGATAAATTACCTTAAATTACCCTAAACAAAATTCCATTACGGTGCGATATGCCTAACTTTTTATTAGAACTCGGTACAGAAGAATTGCCCGCATCTTTTGTCGTAGGCAGTGCCCAGCAGTGGCAGCGACTTGTACCTGCAACGCTGGCAGAAGAATCCTTGACAAATGACTCAATTAATGTATACGCTACTCCGAGGCGTTTGGCCGTTCTCGTGAAGGGACTGCCAGTTCAGCAATTAGATAGAGAAGAAGAGGTAAAAGGCCCACCCGCGAGTTCGGCTTTTAAAGATGGCAAACCGACGAAAGCAGCGGAAGGTTTTGCGAAAAAGCAGGGCGTAGAAATTGATGCTTTGGAAGTTCGCGCTACCGATAAAGGCGATTTTGTGTTTGTGCTCAAAAAGATTCCGGGGCGGATGAGTGCGGATATTTTGACAGAACTTGTGCCGCAGTGGATTAATAAGTTAGAAGGCAAAAGATTTATGCGGTGGGCTGACGGAGATTTGAAGTTTCCGCGCCCGATTCGATCGATGGTGGCGCTGTTAGATGATACTGTACTGCCAATTACATTGGTGAGCGGTTCGGATACGGTCAAGAGCGATCGGATTTCCCAAGGACACCGGGTGTTATACACCCCCCCTACACCCCCCCTTGGCAAGGGGGGGACGGGGGGGGTCTCGATTCCGCAAGCCGAGGATTATGTCGAATATCTGCGGGCTGCTTGCGTGGAGGTCGATCGAACCCAGCGCAAAAATCAAATTAAAGCACAAGTAGAAGCCGCAGCGACAAAACAAGGCGGTTACGCCGACATTACCGAAGATTTGTTAGAAGAAGTCACTGACTTAGTAGAATGGCCGAACGCAGTTGTCGGCAAATTTGACGAGGAATTTTTGATATTGCCGCCGGAAGTAATCACCACAATTATTGTTACAAACCAGCGGTATTTTCCCATCCTCAAAAGCCCCGGTTATCCCGAACTTCTGCCCTATTTCATTACAATTTCCAACGGCGACCCGGCTAAATCCGCGATTATTGCCGCCGGTAACGAACGAGTAGTGCGGGCCAGATTGGCAGACGGTCAGTTTTTCTACAAAGCAGACTTGGTAAAGCCTCTAGAGGATTATTTGCCCAAGTTGGAAAAAGTTACTTTCCAGGAAGATTTGGGGACAGTGCGCGCAAAGGTCGATCGTCTGTGCAAGATTGCCAGCCTGATCACCAATCAACTGCAAATCACAGGCGAAGAACAAGCTTACATAGCAAGAGCAGCCTTACTTTGCAAAGCCGACCTCGTAACCCAAATGGTTTACGAACTGCCCGAAATGCAAGGAATCATGGGGCAGAAATACGCCTTAGCAAGTGGCGAATCGGAAGAAGTAGCCACAGCGATTTTAGAACATTATTTGCCCAAAGGCGCGGGCGACAATTTGCCCCAAACTCTGACAGGTCAAATTGTCGCCATAGCAGACAAATTAGATACATTAGTCAGCATCTTCGGTTTGGGAATGTTGCCGACTGGTTCATCCGATCCCTTCGCTTTGCGTCGCGCAGCCAATGCAATAATTAACATTATTTGGGCGGCTCAGTTGCCAGTAAACTTGCACCAGTTGCTCGCACAAGTTGTTGCAGAATTTACTGCAACGCGCCCGGAAACACCGACGGAGTTGCTGGCTCAGTTATACGAGTTTTTCTTGCAAAGAATTCGGACTTTGTTGCAAGAAGAAAAAAATGTAGATTATGATTTGGTAAATGCAGTTTTGGGAGAAAACGACCCAGAATATACTGAACGAGCATTGAGAGATTTGTTGGACGCACTGGAAAGAGCGCTTTTCCTACAACAAATCCGCAATAACCAGACTTTGGATTTAATTTATGAAACAGTCAACCGTTCAACTCGTTTGGCGGCTCAAGGTGATTTGGATAAAATAGAATTGGAACCGAAAGCGGCGGTGAAACCAGATTTATTTCAAAAGTCGTCTGAACAAGCTTTTTACGATGCAGTCGTGCAGTTAGTGCCGCAAACGCAGTTATCCAAGCAAACTCGCAATTACCAGCAGTTAGTAGATAGTTTGACGGAAATTGCTCCGACTGTTAGCAGCTTTTTCGACGGGCCAGAAAGCGTTTTGGTGATGGATTCTGACCCCGAAATTAAGCAAAATCGGTTGAATTTACTGGGTTTGCTGCGGAATCACGCGCGGGTGTTGGCGGACTTTGGGGCGATCGTCAATCGATTTTAGATTTTAGATTTTGGATTTTAGATTGCGACCAAAGGTTTTGATGTAATATCAAATCCATTGGTATCGGAATTATTCATTTCTATCTTCTCTCTTCTCCTCCTCTGTGTCCTCTGCGCCCTCTGCGGTTAAATCATCCCAAAAAAACCGTAACCGAAATCGATTTTAGATTTTAGATTTTGGATTTTAGATTGCGACCAAAGGTTTTGATGTAATATCAAATCCATTGGTATCGGAATTATTCATTTCTATCTTCTCTCTTCTCCTCCTCTGTG
>NZ_JAUPTE010000007.1:85735-121080 GCF_036701705.1 Microcoleus sp. w1-18aA5
CAAAGGTTTTGATGTAATATCAAATCCATTGGTATCGGAATTATTCATTTCTATCTTCTCTCTTCTCCTCCTCTGTGCCCTCTGCGCCCTCTGCGGTTAAACCATCCCCAAAAAACCGTAACATATAAGAGGAAAAAACCAAGAAAATTCGCTCCATCACACACACAACTTATGCCGATAGCTCATATCATTGGACTAGGAAAATCAGGAATTGCCGCCGCCAGACTGCTCAAACGCGAAGGATGGGAAGTAACGCTGAGCGATCGCTCATCTTCCCCAAACTTGCTCGAACAGCAACAGGAATTCGCTAACGAAGGCATTCATGTGGAGTTAGGTCAATCTTTTGAACCAGTCGAATCTATAGAATTAATAGTAGTAAGTCCGGGCGTTCCCTGGGACAGTCCAGCATTAGTGCGCGCCAGAGAGTTAGGGATTGAAACAATCGGAGAAATGGCTCTCGCGTGGCGTTACCTCAAATCTCCTTGGGTGGGAATTACCGGCACTAACGGCAAAACTACTACTACTGCTTTAATTGCTGCTATTTTTGCAGAGGCCGGGCTTTACGCTCCCGCTTGTGGCAATATTGGTTATGCTGCGTGTGAATTAGCTTTAGCTGAAATACAGCCGGATTGGGTAATCGCAGAAATCAGCAGCTATCAGATAGAATCCTCGCCGTTTGTAGCGCCGCGAATCGGAGTTTTGACGACCTTGACGCCGGATCACCTCAGCCGCCACAAAACGTTAGAAAATTACTACAACATTAAAGCACATTTGCTGAAAAAGTCGGAATTGCAAGTAATTAACGGCGACGATCCTTGTTTGCGGCAGCAAGGAGTTGACGTTTGGCCGGATGCGTGTTGGACGAGTGTCAAAGGTGAAAAAGATTTGTTGGGAAATACAGATTTTGGAGCCTATATTCAAGATGGTTGGGTAATAGCTCAAAGCGAGAAAATTCTGCCTGCTGATTCTTTGCGAATGGTGGGAGAACACAATTTGCAGAATTTGTTAATGGCGGTGGCGGCAGCTAATTTGGCGGGGATAGATAAAAGTGCGATCGCCCAGGCGATCGCTAAATTCCCCGGAGTTTCGCACCGCCTCGAACACATCTGCACTTGGGAAGGCATAGATTTCATCAACGACAGCAAAGCTACTAATTATGACGCCGCCCAAGTCGGGTTGGCTTCTGTAAGCGCACCGGCGATTTTAATTGCGGGCGGCGACGCCAAAGAAGGGGACGATCGCGCTTGGATTGATACAATCAAGGCGAAAGCTGCGGGGGTGTTGCTAATTGGGGATGCGGCAGGTATTTTTGCCGATCGGCTCGAACAAGCAAATTACAACGCTTGGGAAATAGTCGAAACAATGGAACGAGCAATCCCGCGAGCGGCAGAATTAGGCAAACAGAACAACGCTAAAGTCGTGCTGCTTTCGCCAGCTTGTGCTAGCTTCGATCAATACCAAAACTTCGAGCAACGAGGCGATCATTTTCGCCAATTATGCCTCGAATCCCTAGTTTAGATATTTCATTGTTCGCTGTGTACAAATTAAGATTGTTATACACAGCGAACACTAACCAAATTCAATCTGCGTTCATCCGCGTCTATCGGCTTACATCTGCGGTTAAAAATTAAAACCTCTGATTTCCACCTACTTTAACTAACCGTCTTCCAAATATCCTTAATTTTCGCCTGTTGTTCCCATTCTAGCTCATAAAAAACTAGCATCATTTCCTCATGAGTGTAATCAATAATTATTGCCGCCAATTGAGCGGCAGTTTGCGCTTTCAGCATGGCTAGTTTCAACGTGGTCATTCCTTCTTTATCCATCAACACTAAAACTTGGATTTTTACCTCACTTTTATTTTAATTTTGCCTACAACTATCTGTTAATTTTGCCTTAAAATCAGCAATCTTAACAGCATTTACTGTGTCAAAATTGTGCGAATTTATTTTAACTTGGCTGCAAAGCTGAGAGAGCAATTTTTCATCAATCTCCAGAATCTTGCCTTCGGAAGTGACTTTTTTTTGCAACAAAATTGCGATTTCTCTTTCCAGTTGGCGATTTCCTTGCTGAAAGAAATCTTGAGAGTTAGAACGAAACAAACCGCTATTGACTTGCTGAATTTGGCTAGGTGTCAGCGATTGAGCCGAGACAGCAGCCGGAAATGCAAAAGATGCTGCTAGCCACCAGCTAGAAATTATCTGTTTGAGAATGCTGTTCATAACTGTCAGGAGGATTTTTTACCTCAAGTGGTTTCTCGTCTTCTGACTCGCTTACTAATTCATCTTCTTGTTCAAGTTTTTCTTGCCACTCGACAAGCTGCTGAAAAAGTTGTGGGTTAATTTCAAATACGGGTTTGTTGGTTTCTGACATATTTACTCCTGAAAGTAATTGAAAAACTTGGATTTAACTGGTTCCCTGGCTCTGCCAGGGAACCGCTGTCGAGAGGCTGTGCCTCGCTTTTTTAGCAGGAAAATTGGAGGCAGAGCCTCCGGATATGCGTTACCAGGCATAACGTGGAAACGAGTAGAAAAATAATTATGTCGATCAGAATTTACGCTCCAACCTTCAGCAGCGACATAATTATGCCTGTTAATGAACCACCAAGCAGAGCTAAAGTAGCTAAGGTGCTAATGCCAAATCCTGCCGCTCTTTTTTCAGCCGCTTGATAGTAACCCCAAGCAAACAAAATGCGTCCAATTATCCAAACTGCGCCGATACCTGCGCCCCAAACTGGGCTAATAAATTGCGAGAACAGCCACAGCGAGGGCAAAAATAGAATCATTTGCTCTAAGGTATTTTGCTGAACTCGCACCACTCGCTCAAAGTCTGGGTTTCCTGTCATCTGCGGGGGAGAAACTTTGTATTTGAATCTAGCTCTGCCGACGTTGATGGTAACAACGAAGTAGAGAATTAATGCTGAAACAGTAATTAGACTAGGCCAAAGTGTGGCGTTTGCTTCTGCGAGCATGATTGGGTATTATTGGGTGGAGTAGATATCTTGATTATAAATCAATTATTGTCGATCGCGTTATTCATCGCCCTCCCGTCATTCCATGCACGGAATGTGATTCAACTGGTGGCTATTAGCGACGCGATAATTGCTTTCGGATTCTGGGACATCCTCGAAAACTTGCTGGCTGGGATTTTGATTCTTTTGACTACACCTGCACAGGGAGACAAGCCCCCGACTCTTCTCGTGAGTCACCCCAAATTTTAGACCCTAGTTCAAGATCCTAGATTCATCTGTGGAGTAAATCTCAAATCTCAAATCTCAAATCGACTGGGTAGCCCCAAATTTTGGACTTTTGTTCAAGCTACCAGATTCATCAGTGGAGTAAATTTAAAATCTAAAATCTAAAATTTAAAATCTAAAATCTAAAATCTAAAATCGACTGACCTTACCTGCATACGGATACAAGCCCCCGATTTAAGGAGATTATTTTGCTCAACAATATTCGAGACCGTCTTAAATATTTCACCGGGAGCAGGATTCCTCGAGAGCATTTAAAGCAAATACGAGTTGACTTGTTGGAAGAATCAACCCTAGATATTAACTATCTAGTCTTAATTCTCGGCTCCTGTATAATCGCCACCTTTGGACTGCTTTCCAACAGTGCGGCCGTCATCATCGGTGCTATGATCATCGCCCCTCTGATGTTGCCAATCCGAGGGTTAGCGTTTGGAGCAGTAGAAGGTAACGTTCTCCTCTTCCGCAAAAGTTTAATTGCATTATCAGTCGGGACGCTGCTAGCAATTTTTCTAGCTTGTTTTTTGGGAGCTTTGATACAAATTCCCGACTTTGGGAGCGAAGTTCTAGCTCGTTCTAAACCTACATTACTAGACTTAGGAATTGCGATCGCCGCTGGGGGAATCAGCGGCTATGCGAAAGTTCAGCCTAAAGTTTCTGCTACTCTGGCGGGAACTGCGATCGCCGTGGCTCTCATGCCACCAATTTGTGTTATAGGTTTAGGCTTATCTCAAGCTAATTGGTCGCTCAGTTTGGGAGCAAGCCTCCTGTATCTTACTAATTTGCTGGGGATTACTCTCTCCTGTATGCTAACTTCTTTAATTGCCGGCTACACGCCCCTGCATCGCGCCCGTAAAGCCCTCTTTTGGGCGCTAGCATTGACGGCTATACTTGTGATTCCTCTGGGGGTGAGTTTTGCGGAATTGATCGAGCAAGCGCAACTAGAAGTCAGTCTGAAGCGGGCGCTGCTTAACCGAACTATCACTTTTCAACGGGTGGAACTGATTAAAACTGATACTAACTGGTTGACAAAACCGCCGGAGGTTCGTCTGATTGTTCGCAGCAGCGAAGCTTTGACACCCAAACAAGTGAAGCTTTTAGAAGCATTTGTCGAAAAAGAAATGGATCAAAAATTTATCCTAATTTTTCAAGTCAGTCAAGTTGAAGAAGTGCGGGGTTCAACGCCGGATAAGTTCCGACCGAAATCGAAACCTTAACTATTTTATCCCTAATGCTATGACCCCAGAAACTCTAATTGACCAAGTGACGATCGAGGGGAATCTGAAGCAATTTCTCTTAGTGCTAGCGGTTTCCTTAACTGTGGCAACGCTGCCGCAAATCTTTGGATGGCTGAGCAAAATTCCCTACACGCTGCTGTTAGTAATTGTCGGGTTAGGTTTGGCTTTTATAGATGTGCGGCTGGTGACGCTTTCACCGAAACTGATTCTGTTGATTTTTTTGCCGCCTCTGTTGTTTGAAGCGGCTTGGAATCTGGAATGGCCTAAACTCAAGCGGGATTTAGTGCCGATCGCTCTTTATGCGATTTTGGGTGTTGTTATTTCTGTTGCTGGCGTGGCTTTTGCTCTCAACCAAATAGCGGGAGTTTCTTTAGCAATAGCTCTGTTGGTAGGAGCTAGTATCTCTGCTACTGATCCGGTTTCAGTCATTGCATTGTTCCGGGAATTGGGAGTTGAAAAACGCTTAGCGTTACTGGTGGAGGGTGAGAGTTTATTTAATGATGGCATTGCTATTGTTGCCTTTAGTTTTTTGGTGGGATTCTCTCTAGGGACAGATGACGTTGGCATCCCAATTCTGATTGCGCGTTTCTTAGCTTTTGTGGGAATTGGGGTTGTTGTCGGCAGTTTAATCGGTTTTGGAGTTTCTTATCTGACTCAACCATTTGATTTACCTTTGGTTGAGCAATCGTTAACCTTAGTTTCCGCCTACGGCACTTATATAATTGTGGAGGAATTGGGTGGTTCAGGGGTGATTGGAGTGGTGACGATGGGCTTGATATTTGGCAATTTTGGCTCTCAGATTGGTATGCAACCCAGTACCAGACTTGCGGTAACACAATTTTGGAATTTTTTGGCGTTTTTTGTAAATTCGATCATGTTCCTGCTGATTGGCGATCAGATTAGTTTTGCTGATTTGGGAGCGAATTTAGGAGTGATTGGCATAACTGTAGTGGCGATGTTTGTGACGCGAGCAATCGCTATTTTTGGTCTAGGATGGTTGAGCAATTGGTTAGGAAAATCTAAAATTTCATTGCCAGATCAAACTGTGATTTGGTGGGGAGGGTTACGGGGTTCTGTATCGATTGCTTTAGCTTTGAGCGTACCCCATGTTCTGCCCGATCGACCAAGAATTATTGCGATTGTGTTTGGTGTAGTTTTATTTACGCTGCTAGTACAAGGTTTAACCACCAAGGCGCTGCTGGAAAAACTGGGGTTGTTGATCAACCAGGAGTTGCGCCAGGAGTATCTGCAGGCGATCGCCCAACGTGTTGCTCTCAATCGGGTTCTCAAGCATCTATCGGAAGTATCGGGCGATCGTAGAGTCGAGCCTGAGTTTTCCAATCATCTCGTGAGTCAGCTTCAAGAAAAATTAAACTTGCTGCAAGCAGGAATCAACCAAATGTACGATCGATCTCCTGAACTGCGACAGATGACTATCGACAAACTAGAAGGGGATTTGCAGGCAATAGAGGCTGATACTTATGCTGAATTTGTGCGATCGGGTCAATTGAATGAGCTCCCTGTTTCTGTGTTGCAGCAATGTTTTCAAGATCGGAATGAGGAAATTGTTTCTTAATCGGGTGTTTGTAGGGATAATCCCCCGTGATTGTCCCGCTGATATGGAAATTTTGCGTAAGTCCTAAAACCATCAAATTTCTCGTTCCTTGTTAGATTCCGTGTTGGAATCAAAAACAGTTCCCGATATTGTAGGGTGCGTCAGCATTTCTAAATCTTTGGGATAACTGCAAGAATTTAGAAGGCTGACGCACCCTACGATAATATAAATCTATTGTAGGGTGCGTCAGAATTTCTAAATCTTTGGGATAATTCTCAAAAATCAGGAGGCTGACGCACCCTACGATAATTTGAATATGAGCTAGATCATAGAAAGATTTGGGAGAATTTGGCAAACTGAGAGTAAGGTTACATAGGAGGTCAATTTAATGACCAATACTGCTCTGAATTTTAAGACTGCACCCGGACATGAAGTTCTGGCCGCGGCGGGTAAGAAAATGTTGAGGCCGGGGGGGAAATTTGCTACGGAACAGTTATTTGAATGGGCGGATTTTCAGCCTGGGGAGACTGTTTTGGAGTTGGCTGCTAGTTTTGGATATAGTTCGATCGCCCTGGCTGAACGTTTTGGCGTAAAAGTAGTGGGAGTTGAGAAAAATCCCGACAGTGTGGCCCGCGCTCGTGCTAATGTTGCAGCAGCGGGTTTGAGCGATCGAGTGGAAATTGTGGAAGGAGATATTTTTCACTTGGATCGGATTTCCCAACAGTTTGATTGGGTGTTGGCTGAAGCTATCCTGACAATGCAGTCGCCGTCGGGGAAAGCTAAAATTGTATCGGGAATTTGCGATCGTTTAAAACCAGGCGGCAAGTTTCTCTCTCACGAACTTTTAGCTAGAAACCGAGAATCAGAAATTCAAAAAGCTTTATCAGAAGTGACTCGGGCTAATTCAACGCCTTTGTCTGAGTCTGGCTGGATTGCTGTTTACCAAAACGCGGGTTTGCAAGTAGAAAAGTGTCAAACTGGGGCGATGGGCCTCCTAAATTTGTCGCGAATGCTGCAAGATGAAGGGTTGGTGGGTACTGTGCGGATTGTGTGGAATATTTTAAGTCGATCGCAAATTCGCGATCGTATCTTAGCAATGCGTCGAGTTTTCCAGCATTACCAACAGGATCTGGGCTACATCGTTCTCTCGGCCAAAAAACAATCTTAACCGACTCAATCGATTTTCGATTGAAGAAAGTGAAGCCACTGATAAATTCGAGACTTGTGACCAAATTAATTAATTGTCAAAAACTATGACTACTACTCTTTTACCGCTACAATCTTCAGCAATCCAACTCCGAGACGCAATTGAATATCCCGCTGCAGGAGTGCTGAACAAAATTTTAGTCAAAGACAATAATTGTCAGTACAGTTTATTTTGTCTGGCGGCAGGAACGGAAATTTCGGAACACTCCTCTGCACGGAATGCCACAGTCAATGTACTCGAAGGAAAGGGAATTTTGACTTTAGAAGGCAAGGATATTGTTTTGGAACCGGGGGTGTTTATCTTCATGCCCGGTAAAGCTCTTCACGCTTTGAAAGCAGAAGAAAATTTGGCGTTTATTTTGACACTTTCCGAGGCTAATTAATTTCCGCAATATTGCTTGGGGGGCGGGTTTCATACTTGCCTAAAATCAATAATCTCATAAACCCGCCCCGATTCACAGATTGTGGGGGGCGGTTTTATATAGATAGTGAGTTGCACTCAAATATTGTTTGTGAAACCCGCACTACAAGAATTGGGATTTTAACATTTAGTCTATGTCATCTCCAGAGGCGATATACTCCAATTTTTCCCAATCCAATACAATAATTTTACCGCCTCGACTGTAGGAAACAAACGGCTTGAGTTTCTTAAATAACCGCACGCATTCTTCGTAGGTAATTCCAATACTGCGAGCAATTTGATAGTAGGGAAAACGTTTTTCTAAACATACACTATTATCCGCCATTTTCCTACCTTGCTCGACGCCAAAGTAATGAATAAATCGGGCCAGCCGCACGATCGCCCTTTCCGACACCAAACCGTGCACTGTCTCGTGCAGTTGCTGCAACCGCTGATTAAACACCGCCAATATTCGCAAGGCAATCTCAGGATTTTCTCGAATTGCTGCTAGCAAAACTTCCCGTTCTGTGGTAAGAACTTCCACCTCCGTTTCTGCAGTCACCGTTGCGGGGGCAATGCCGTTGCCTAGCAAAGCAGGTGCGGCAAAAATATCTCCCTGAAATAAAGTGCGGAGAATTGTTTCTTTGCCCGCCGCCGCTGTTTTTGCAACCCGCAGAGAACCGCTCAAAAGAGTGTATAATTTTTCGGGGATGCGATCGCCCTCATACATCACAATTTCTCCCTGTCGGTAAGTCTGAATTGCTGTATGTTCTTGCAATCGCTCTAATTCAGTTTGGTTTAAGCTGGTAAATATTCCAATTTTAGCCAGTTGCTCAACAGTTGATTTCATACCTTTAACTCTACCCGATCCGAGTCCATTGAGAGTATAGTAACGGTGAATTCAGAATATATCGAAACAAGCAGAGCCATCTACGAAAATGCAGAACCAGAATATCGGCGATATTATTTTGATGAGATAGCTGGCGGATTTGTGCTAATTCACCAACAACATAATCTTAATAATTCGGAAATCTTTATTGCTGAAGTTTTGGCTAAAATAGGGAAGAGAGTTAGAATGTTGAGCGAGCAAGCAGCAGAGGGTGTCAGAACGCCAGATGCTGAGATAGACGGTGAGATTTGCGAACTTAAGGAGTTGACAGAACAGACTCAAAACATCAGAGACCGAGTGCAAGAAGGCATCAGTAGAGCAAAAAAACAAGGTGCAGTAACGGTTATTTTTCACGTAAACCGAAAGAGTTACGAGTTTTGGAAGGTAAACGACGGCATCAGAAAAGCTTTTTATTGGGACGACACACAACGGATTCAGAGCATTATATTAGTATTCAATAGCGAAGAATCTCAAGAAATTACTAGGGAGGAATGGGAAAATGGAAGACGTTTTTAATGAGTTTGAAGAAATTATACAAAGAGGATTAAAAAATAATATGCCGCGAGATGCCAAATTGATAACTGTTGGGCAAATTCTTTATGCAGTTACCCGCGATGAGCTGACAAATAAAGAAGGTTGGCAGCTTGAAGCAATGCTGGGAGGCAGAAAAAACTGGGAAGAGGCACTTGAGTACAGCATTTTTGGCTATCCAGTAGATACAGAAATGCCATCTTTAGACAAACCTCTAATTATTGCCGGCAAAACTTTTCATTCTCGCTTGATGACGGGGACGGGAAAATATCGCAGCATTGCAGAAATGCAGCAAAGTGTCAACGCTAGCAGGTGCGAAATTGTTACCGTGGCTGTGCGGCGAGTGCAAACAAATGCTCCCGGCCATGAAGGATTGGCAGAGGCTCTCGATTGGACTAAAATTTGGATGCTGCCCAATACTGCCGGTTGTCAAACTGCGGATGAGGCGATTAGAGTAGCTCGTTTAGGCCGGGAAATGGCGAAACTTTTAGGGCAAGAAGACAATAATTTTGTCAAGTTAGAAGTGATTCCCGATGCTAAATATTTGCTGCCAGATCCGATCGGCACTTTGGAAGCCGCAGAACAATTAGTCAAAGAAGGTTTTGCCGTTTTGCCCTACATCAATGCCGATCCCCTGCTGGCAAAACGCCTAGAAGAAGTCGGTTGTGCGACAGTCATGCCTTTAGGTTCGCCCATCGGTTCAGGGCAAGGGATCAACAATGCGGCCAACATTCAAATAATTATTGACACGGTAAATATTCCTGTGGTTGTCGATGCGGGGATCGGAACGCCCAGCGAAGCGGCGCGAGCAATGGAAATGGGAGCCGATGCACTGTTGATTAATTCCGCGATCGCCAATGCCCAAAATTCCCCGGCAATGGCAAAAGCAATGTCCATGGCAGCAGAAGCGGGGCGGATGGCGTACTTAGCAGGCAGAATGCCGATCAAAGATTACGCCATCGCCTCTTCCCCCCAAACAGGCACTGTCACCTCCAAATAAATTCCTGAATTTTCCTGGGCGCTTTTTTGGTAGAGTTGTAAACATCAAAAATATTAAGGATTGTGACTGATGCCTTACATCAAAGATGACGATGGACGCCTGAACAACTTTGCTAAAGAGCCGAAGGTGTATGAAGCCGTACCTCCCAACAAAAATCAGCAACGCAACTACATCATCATGGGTATTGCAGCAGCCATGTTAGTCGCCGGTTTGGTGTACGTGGCTGCCTCCGTCTGAAAACTGGCCTGAGACTCAAAGCTGCTTCAAATCGCAATTTTAAATAATCCTTCGAGAAACCATGTTTTCCTTTCCCAAGGAAACATGGTTTTTGTGTTTCAATACAAAGCAGGTAGTTGCGATAATCCTGAAGCGTGCCAAGCGAGCTGGAAAGCTAAATAAGACCAGCATAAATTTGGTGTTTTCCTCTCGGCTGTCGGGTTCAGGGACATGGGTTGCACTTAATCACACTGGTTTGCCACCCACATAAAATTGCCAATTGAAAATCTACAATCCTTTAGTAATCAACGGTGCGATTGACAATCAAGCATCCAGGATACAAGCCCCCGGATTTATTCCGAAAGCAGACTCAGGGCCCAGAAATAAAAAACCTGTATCCGATAAAGGAGCCCCCGAATTTATCCGTGCGGTCAAGGCTTCAATCTAAAATCTAAAATCTCAAATCTAAAATCGATTGACTGCCTTCGGGGCTTAGTTGTGAGTTATGAGCGATCGAGATTTCAACTCTCAACTCTACAATCTAAAATCTACAATCCCAAATCTAAAACCTAAAACCTAAAATCTAAAATCTAAAATCGGCTGCTCCTGATGTCTATTCCTTCCCAAAAAGTTTCTAGCTCAAACAAGCTGATCTATCAACGCTTGAAACAGGCGATCGACCTCAATTTACGCCGTCAAATTTTTATTGCCGCCTGCGACGACTTGTGCTTGCGGGACTGTCTAGCCGCCCGCTTGCAGACAGAATTAGCCGCAGAGAGCGCAGGCTCACATCCTCGCTCCCCGATCGACTACCCCCGATTTGTCAGTTTGGAACTCGACTTGAGCGATCCAAATCCTTGGGGTTCGATCGCCGCGTGGCTGACCCAACACCCACCGCCGCAAAACAGGGGCAGCTACAGCCCTGTGCCGGGATTTCAAATTCTTGGGGCCGAACACCTGACCAGGCAGTCAGCAGCCGTGCAGTGGTCGTTCCTGAGCTATTTGAGAGATATCGAAGCAAACCTGCAAATGTGCGAGTCTACTCTGTTGCTGTGGGTGTCGCGGCCCTGGCTAAGTTCGATCGAACAATCGGCCCCGGAATTTTGGCACTGGCGAACCGGAGTATTTGAGTTTGAAGGCGAACCAACTCCAGCTAAGGGAGACTTCGGGCACTTTGAGGACTTAGGCAACTCAGGAGACTTGCGAAACCTGCGGGACAGCGGAGATTTTGGTAACAAACTTTTAATATCTTCTTTGTCTGGACAATCCCCAATTGCCGACGAACAATCCCCAATTTCCTATCCCCCGTCTCCAGCGCCAGATTCTCAATCCGTCCAACTGGCAGATGAGGAACCATCGCCAATTTCCCATCCCCCGTCCCCAGCGCCAGATTCTCCATCCATCCAACTGGCAGATTTGGTGCTAGCAGCGGCTTCTGAGGATTTGGAAGGCGAAAATGATGCTGCATCAGAGGAGAATTTTCTGCCGCTGCAAACCCTGCAATACATCGAACTGCTGCAAGAACATCAGTGTTGTTCCGAAGCATTGGCTTTGGCATATCACGGTTTGGGAAATTACTACCGCGATCGCATTCTGGGCGGAGACGTTTCAGAGCAAAACCTGACAATCGCCATTCGCGCGATCGAACAAGTGATTGCGTATCTCGACGTTGACACCAACTCGCAGCAAAATCAACCACTAACTGAGGAATGCGCGCGGCTGATTGCCCAATTGACAGAAAATTTAACTCAGTACGCCCAGGAGTCCAACAGCCTACCGCCAATTTCCGATCTTCTCAACGATCTCGGCACTCTCTATTGGATGCTATCGCGCGATCGCACCAATGCCCTCAACGCCTCAGATCCGGTATCCAGCCTTGAACGCAGCATCGCCCTCTACCTTGAAGGTTTGAACCGAACAGATGCCGAAACCGTACCCCAAACCCGCGTTAGATTAAACAAAAATTTGGGAATCGCCTCGGCCGATTTAGCCCGCTATCGAGACAAGACAGAGAACTTGCAGCACGCAGTTGCAGCTTACCAACAAGCGCTGCTGGATCTAGACCCCGCCGTGGAGCCTCAGCAGTACGCTGCTGCTCAGAATAATTTGGCAACAGCATACTGGAATTTAGCTCAAGATGGTGAGCCGATCGTATATCTCAAAAGTGCGATCGCAGCTTACACCCAAGCCCTCTCCTGCTACAGTCCCGAACGAGAACCCCTTAACTATGCCGGAGTGCAAAACAACCTCGGTACCGCCTGCTGGAACCTCGCCCAGCACCAACCCTCAGAACCCCTGCTAGTCAGGGCGATTTCCGCCTACCGCGAAGCATTGAAATACCGCACCCGAGAATTAGTACCCGCAGCAGCAGCCGCCACGTACAACAATCTCGGTACGGCTTATTGGCATTTGGCAAACCAGTTTCAGCAGAAACAAGCGCGGACGGAATCATTGCAGCAGGCGATTACCGCCTACGAAGCCGCCCTGGATATCGCCGCAGAGATCGATCGAACCAAACTCACCTTTGACGCCTTGGCCGCCCGCAACAATCTCGGACTAGCCCACTATCAACTAGCCATCGACCCAGATTTCGCCACTAACAAAGTCGCACAGACAAGCCATCTAGAAGCAGCACTGCACCATCAGTTGCAAGTGTGTGCCGAATGGGGACAAAATCTCAATGACAAAGGGTTAACATATGGGGATAAACTCAACTTGCAAGCCGCGGCAAACTCCCAAGCTGCTGATTCCCGGCAAACAGCATTGAGCTATATTGTCAAAACGATTAGAGCTTTCTATAGTGAATGTGGGCTGCCAGGCCAAAATTTAGCCTTATCCAAAGTTCCGGGAGATTTATTGCCTGAAATTTTGCGTAGGTTATAAATAGGGCTATAACTATTAAAAGCTCAATTTTTTCGAGATTTGTATCCAGTTTTCTATTATTATGGCTGAATATTCTTGCCTAATTCTTCAAGCAAACTTGTGGTCATGGCCCCTGTAAAAATCCTTGTGGTTGATGACGACCCGGCAATCCGAAATTTGATTCACCGTTTTTTGAGCCAGCAAGGTTATCAAGTAGAGTCTGGCGAGGACGGTCAGACTGGTCTGGAATTATTTGAGCAACTCAATCCTGACTTAGTAGTTCTAGATGTAAATTTACCTGATACAACTGGCTACAAACTGTGTCAAGAAATGCAAAGACGCACGGGTGTATTTGTGTTGATGCTGACTGCCCGAACCGATGAAGCTGACAAAATGAAAGGGTTTGCCGAAGGTGCTGACGACTACATTACTAAACCTTTTAGTCTTGTAGAGATTGGAGCTCGCGTTGCAGCAATTTTGAAGCGCAAACGCATTGTTACTCCCGCCGAACAACAAACTCTTACTTTTGGAGAGCTACTAATAGATCCGGTTCGCCGCGAGGTAATTCTCGGCAGCCAGATAGTTGCTTTGACTGCTTTAGAATTTGACCTGCTGTACTGTTTGGCTAGCAAACCCGGTCGCGTGTGGAGGCGATCGGAATTGCTGCATGAAGTGTGGGACTACGAGTATGTAGGAGCCGATCGCGTGGTGGATGTCCATATCGGTCAAATTCGCCGCAAAATTGAACTAGATCCCAATCAAATGCCGATGATTCAAACCGTCCGGGGGGTGGGTTACAAGTTTGAACCCACAACCTAGTAACATTCGCCTTTCGGCTCTAGGGGCGGGTTCACCAATATCTCTGATTAACATACTCGATATTTGCAAACCCGCCCTCCCCACACAAGAATTCAGATCGATCGAGTATCTGATTGTTTTTTCTGCAAATAGTCGCCCACTTCTCGTGCAAGATCGAAACCCCTTCGCACGCAATCTCCCAAAGCCACGCCGCCAACGTAGTTACTGCACAAATACACCCCCGGCAAAGATTTTAAGCCTTCATCGATTTGTTGCAGGCGATCGAAATGCCCCAAATTGTACTGAGGAATCGCCCGCTTCCACACATTCACCGCTAAAACTTTTGGCTGTGGCACATCTGGTTTCAGCAAAATCCGAGACAAATCTCGGTGTACCTCACGAACGATTTGTTCGGAGTCGAGATTGCCAATTTCCGAGTCTGTTGCCCCGCCGATGAAACTGGTGAGAGTGTGCCAGCCTCCAGGCGTGCGATCGGCAAATAAACTTGATGTCCAAATCGTCCCCAGAGTGCGAATTCCCTGCCCCCTCGGAATTAAATTTCCAAAACCTACTAATTTACCCTTGACATCAGAGTGCGGATATGCTAAAACAACGCAGGCCACCGTAGGATAAGTAAAAGCGTGTAAAGCACTGCTAACTTCCGGTTGCAGAGGCTGCAACAAATCGGCTGTAACGTAAGCCGGCGTTGTCAAAACCACGGTGCGCGCCTCAACTTCCTGCTGTCCGTCAGGCGTCGAGAATACAGCAATATAAGTTTCGCGTTCTGTACGATCGAGGCGAGTCAGATGCCAGTTGAGTTTCACTCGATCGCCCAATTGAGCAGCGATCGCCTCTGGCAAAGCCTTCAACCCCTGTTTGAACGAACCCAACTCCCCCGGCCTAGTTTTAGGAACATTCGGGTCTGCAGGCAATTTCTTCGGTCTTTTCCTAGCAGAAAGCAGCGCCCCCGCCACCAGCCCGCCACCCACATCAGCCATCTTTGCTACCCGGCCAAAAGCCGCCGCCGCGCTAAGTTGTTGCGGATCGCCGGCATAAACCCCAGAAACAAAAGGTTCCACCAACCGCTGCATCACTTCCTGCCCCAGATGACGGCGGAAAAATTGAGAAACAGTTTCCTCGTCACCCTGCTGCGAAAGTCGATCGCCCATTGCCGGCCCGACAAACCCCAAAGCCCCGAACAACGCCCGCAGTTTTCCCGGAAAACTCAGTAACTGAGACTGAATCATCGCCGGTGGAGTCATCGGCACCGCTTGCAGCTTTTTTTGCCAATACACAAAACGAGGCAATTTGCGATCGGCAAAAATCAACTCTTGCTTCAATCCCACATCCACAGCCAACTTCATCAATTCCGGCGTCGGCGAAAAACTGTTCGGGCCCTCCTCCCAGAGAAACCCTTCGGCTGTCACAGTGGTGATGTTCCCGCCCACACGTCCCTGGCTCTCAGCGACTAAAATCCTCAGCGAGGATGGATTCGTTGCTTCCTTGTGAAGTGCGTGCGCCAAACTCAAACCGCTAATACCTGCACCCACAATCAAGGTATCTAATAGTTCCATATTACATAGAAAAATATCGCAATCTTTATGTTACATGGCTTTGCACGGCTTACGTTCTTTGCTGGGCGTACTCCCAAACCGCTTTCAGATTACCAAATTGGGAATCGGGAATTGCGAATCGGTAAGCTGTCGGGCATTTCTTAAGCATTTTTCTCGAATGTTGTGGATTAACCTCTGCCCACATCCCCGTCTCCCCGTCCCTCCATCTCGCTTTTGTCTCCGCTGGGTCTGGTTTAAAAAAAGACCATCTGCTCTAATTAAGCTATATTCCCAAAAATACTATTTCTTTACAATTTTTGTATTATAGGCAACAGCGCCGAAAATTGCACTGGGAAACGCAGTAGTAAAGTGCCCAAAAAGATTTGAGTGGGTTAAACTAACTTTAGGAAAATTTTAGAGCTTAAGCAAGTCAGCACCCCGCTCGGAAGAGATGGGGCTTTATGCCCTAATCAAAAGACATAGTTGACCAGCTATCGTCTTAACTGATTACGTTATCAAAATTATGGGTCTAAGCTCAAGCTGCTATACGATATCGCGTAAAATATTTGAAACGGTAATTGTTCCGTTGAAAGTAGATCACAAAAGTACCAAGTGACCAAGTAGCCCTGTGTAGCAATAATCAATATTCAAGGCGGTGAAAACTGCCTGATGAGTGCTACCTCGATCGGTCTTTAGACACGAGGTTTCCACAATACTAAGCTTTTCTCATGAAAAAATACCCATGCAGGAAGTTATCAACTCGTTTCAGTCTTTTTTCTCTAACTCTGTTGATGCTTTCCTAGAGTGCGATCGACAGCAAAAGTACCTATCCATCAATCCTGTCGCTGCTGCTTGGATGGGATTGGAGCCTGCTGAAATAGTCAACCAAACTAATCAGGAATTATTAAAATTATATCCCAATAATGCTGCTGTCAAAAATATAATCTCGCAGATTGATTCTTGCCTGCAACAAGTATTTATTACCGGGGAAAAACGGCTGGCAATTCATGAGGTGACGACGGCAGACGGCGGGATTAAAATTTACGAAACTGCTTATACGCCAGCGGTGGATGCCTCTAGCAAGCAGATGCGGGTTTTGGGCGTCGGTAGAGATATCACCAGGCATTACCGCTGGCAGCAGCAGAAAACTCAACAGTTGCGCCGATCGAACTATTTACTGTGGTTGAATGCAGCTAACAGTCCGCTGGCAATGGTAGGCTGGGATGAAGATTTTCGGATCGTTCAGTGGTCGAAACGCGCCGAGGAAATCTTTGGCTGGACATCCGATGATATGATGGGCAAGCAGTTCGGCGATTTGGCTTTGATTTGCGAGGAAGATAGAGAGGCTGTAAGCGCGATCGAGCTGGAACTAGCCACTGGCAACGGCAATACTTCAATTAACCGCAACTATACTAAAAGCGGACAGGTAATTTGGTGTCGCTGGTTCAACTCGATTATTCGCAGCGGCGACACTTTTACCGTGCTTTCTTTGGTGGAAGATATCACCGATCGCAAACGGTTGGAAGCAGAAAAAGCCCAAGCTTCTCGCCTCACAGCAATGGTAGCCGATGTCGGTATTGCCCTCACCAAACACCCTCAAGATATCCTGCTTCCCTGCTGCGAGGCAATGGTGCGGAATCTTGATGTCGCTTCGGCTGAAATTTGGACTTTCAACTCTCAACAGAATGTTTGGGAATTGCAAGCAGCATCGGAAATATACAGTCGCACAGACGATCGCGCTAGCTTTATTGAAAATAAGGTTAACTCGATCGCCCAACAGCAAAAACCTGAATTTGAATGCGGATTTGAACTGAATAATTTTGGACTTCCAGAGGAAGAATCCGCGAAATCAAAAGAGGTACACAGTTCCGAAGTAGCACTTCTCAACACCAGCCAAAAGCCGACAAATTGCCCAATCCCCAAGCAAATTCTAACTTTCGCTGGCTACCCTTTGATAGTCGAAGAACGGCTGGTGGGAGTCATGGTAATTATCAGCCGCCAGCCGCTGACAGCACCTTTTCAGGAAACTTTAGCATCGGTTGCCGATGTCATCGCTTTAGGCATCGAACGCAAGCGTGCAGAAGCTGAATTAAAATCAGCTAGAGGCTTTCTCAATTCCGTAGTAGAAAATCTACCGGTGGGAGTTTTTGCTAAAGATGCTTCTTCGCTGAAATTTGTGCTGTGGAATAAAGCGGGAGAAACGATCGCAGGTGTTACCTCTCAAGAGGCGATCGGCAAAAATGACTATGATATTTACCCCAAAGAACAAGCTGATGTTTTTACTGCTCAAGACAGAGAAATATTGACCGGTCATCACAATCAGTCTACTGTTAAAGACATCGCCGAAGAGCCGATCCAAACTCGCCACAAAGGTATGAGAATACTGCACACCCGCAAAGTGCCAATTCTCGACGCCGCAGGCCGTCCTCAGTACGTTTTGGGGATTACTGAAGATATTACCGAACGCAGGCAGGTAGACGAAAGCGTGCGCCTCTACGACCAAATTGTCGAGAATATGCAAATTGGTTTGTACGTCTACCATTTAGAAAATATAGACGATGACAGCACTCTCAGGGCGATCGCCTCCAATCCTGCAGCTACCCTATTTACCGGATTAGAAATGGCTGATGTTTTGGGAATGACAATCGACGAGATTTTTCCCCAACTGCGATCGAAAAACATTCCTCAAGCATTTGCTTCGGTAATTCGCACCCAGAAAGCCGTAGAACTTGAAGATATTGACTGCGATGAAGGCGGCCGCATAACTCGCGCTTTTTCTATTAAAGCTTTTCCATTACCCAACAACTGTATCGGTGTTGCTTTTGAAAACATTACTGCTCGCAAGCGCCTAGAACTAGAACTGCAGGCTTCTTTGGAAAAAACTGAACGTTCCGAACAACTCCTACGCACAGTAATAGACAAAACCAGCGACTGGATTTTTGCCAAAGACAAAAATTTTCGTTATATTCTGGTCAACAGGAGTTTCGCTCAAGCGATCGGTAAAACAGTAGAAGAAATCATTGATAAATCAGATTTAGAGTTAGGATTTTCAGAAGATATTGTTTTTGGGAATTCCGCCCAAAATATCCGAGGCTTCCGCACAGACGACTCTGCTGTACTGGCCGGCGAAATTATCCACAATCCCTGCGATCCGGCAACTATTGCTGACGGTTCAGTACATATTTTTGATACGCAAAAACTTCCCCTGCGCGACGCTGAAGGTAATGTATTTGCAGTGCTAGCTTTCGCTCACGATATTACCGAACGACATGAATCGGAAGCAGCTTTGCGTAGAAGTGAATCAAGATTTAGGTCTTTGGTTGCTAATATTCCCGGAGTTGTTTATCGCTGGCAGTGCGATTTTTCGACTAATTTTATTAGCGATGCCGTTTACTTATTAACCGGCTACCCGGCGGCAGATTTTATTTGGCTTTTGGACAGGAGAGGTCGGACTTTTGCTAGCATTATTTATCCGGAAGATTTGGCAAAAGTAGAAGCAACTATTCGGCAAGGCATAGAAAACAAAGAGTCTTATAACTTGGAATACCGCTTGCTAGCAGCAGACGGCACGGTTAAATGGCTGTGGGATAAAGGTTCTCCTGTGTTCGACGCAGAGGGAAACGTTTGCTATTTGGACGGGGTAATTTTTGATATTAGCGATCGCTACTACGCTGAGGAAGCACTGCGCCAAAAAACTTTAGAGTTAGAAGCGGTTTTTCGCGCTTTGCCTGATTTGTATTTTCGACTAGATGCTGAGGGTATAATCGTGGATTATTTGTCAGGAACTTCCTCGAGTTTATACGTACCTCCCGAACATTTTATGGGTCAACGAATGACAGACGTATTGCCACGGAATGTCGCAGGCCAATTTGCCCAAGCAATCTTTGAAGTTTCCGAAACAAGAAATTCAATCGATATAGAATATTCGCTTTCCATGTCGGAAGGAGAAACAACTTATGAAGCCCGACTATTGCCGTTTAATTCAGATCAGATTATTATTCTAGCACGCAATATTACCAAGCGCAAACAAGCCGAAGCTCAATTAAAACATAAAAATCGCCAGCTAGAGCAAACATTGAAACAATTAGGCAGGACTCAAGCTCAACTAATTCAAGCGGAAAAAATGTCGGGTTTGGGACAGCTAGTGGCGGGGATTGCTCACGAAATCAATAATCCTGTCAGTTTTATTTACGGTAATATCACTTACGCAAGTGAGTATGCCAAAAACTTGCTGGAACTGTGCAGTTTGTACCAAACACACTACCCGGAACCTGTTGCTGTTATCCAAGATTTTGCAGAAAAAATAGAACTAGAATTCATGAAAGAGGATTTCCCGCACCTGCTGAATTCAATTCAAACCGGAGCAGATAGGATTCGCCAAATTGTTCTGTCTTTGCGTAACTTTTCCCGCCTGGAAGAATCAGATCTTAAGCGTGTTAATATTCACGAAGGAATAGAGAGTGCTCTATTAATTTTGCAACACAAGATTAAAGAAAATGGCAGAAATCGTCACATTCAAATAGTTAAAGAATATGGGGAATTGCCGCAGATACAGTGCTACGTGGGACAGTTAAATCAAGTGTTTATGAATATTTTAAATAATGCTGTTGATGCTTTAGCGAATGTCAGGAATAGGAAGCTGGAATTAGCGAGTTATTCGGAAGAAGAACGGCAAGATTTGGCTGGTTTACCTTTAACTTGCGACACATTGCCCTTGATTCGGATTCGCACGAATGTGTTGGAGAACAATCGGGTGGCGATCGTAATTTCAGATAACGGGTATGGCATGGTAGAGTCTGTTAAGTGTCGGGTATTTGACCCGTTTTTTACTACTAAACCAGTAGGCAAAGGTACAGGTTTGGGACTGTCTATCTCCTATCAGATTGTGGTGGAAAGACACGGAGGGACGCTGCAGTGCATTTCCGCGCCTGGAGAGGGAACTGAATTTGCGATCGAGATTCCAATTCGGCAGAGGTAATGAGTTATTGGTAATTGGTAGTTGCACGAGAAAAATGATAATCTAATTAAAGGTTCTAAAAGTCAGGAATATTAGCATGGTATACAAAAGCATACATACTTCTAGTGCCGCTGCAAAACAAATTAAAGAAGAAGAAAATGATGATTCCTATGTTGACTATTTTTATGACGATCAGGGGGCTCCGCCGGGAACTCTCGACTTAGAACCAGATGCGCCGCCTCCAGAGATTGTATTAATTGACTATTGCGACACAGCAGCTACTCGCGCCCACTTGGCAAATCCTCAAAAAGCTGCTGCGTATTTAGATACAGCATCTGTTTCTTGGGTTGATATGTTGGGATTGGGAAACAAAGAAACTTGGCGGCAAATGGCCGAAGTATTTAATTTGCATGTAATGGCTCAGGAAGATGTAGTTAATGTTCCCCAGCGACCGAAAGTTGTAGACTATGAAGAACACATTTTAATCATTGCTTGGATGGTGATGCTGCATCCAGAATCAGATACTTTTCATAAAGAACAAGTAAGTTTTATTTTGGGCAAGCATTACCTGCTAACTGTTCAGGAAGAACCGGACTATGATTGTTTTGAACCAGTGCGCGATCGCATTCGTAAAGGACAAGGCATGATTCGCAAACACGGAGCAGATTATTTGGCTTATACTTTGTTAGATTCCATTATAGATGGATTCTTCCCTGTATTAGAAGTTTACGGAGAGCGCATTGAAGAATTAGAGGATGAAGTGGTGGTGAACCCCACGCGCAAAACCCTGGAGAAAATCTATAAAATCCGGCGAGAATTGCTGACTCTGCGCCGCGCCATTTGGCCGCAGAGGGATGCAATTAATGTTTTGATTCGAGATAGCAGTGATTTGATTAGTCCAGAAGTGCGAATTTACCTGCGGGACTGTTACGATCACACGGTACAGGTGATGGATATGGTGGAAACCTATCGAGAGTTGTCTTCGGGTTTGATGGATGTTTACTTGTCTTCGGTTGGTAATAAAATGAATGAAATCATGAAGTTGCTGACGGTTATTTCCAGTATTTTTATTCCTCTAACTTTTGTGGCAGGAGTATACGGGATGAATTTCAATACAGAGAAATCGCCCTGGAATATGCCGGAACTGAATTGGTATTTTGGCTATCCGCTGTGTTGGGCGGTGATGGTAGGAATCGCCTCTGGTTTAGTTTACTTCTTCTGGCGGCGTGGCTGGTTTGATAATTTTTCTACTATCAAAGATGACTCATTAAAGTAACCGAATTGAACATTTAAGATTGGGGATTAAAGATTGAAAAATTCAAAATCCTGTTAGGTGAAAAGGTTTCCTGCCCCTAGTTGAATCCGTGCGATAAATCCTTGTATGATAATTGCCAACTTTTGTGCCTCCTGATTCATCAGTGAGTGATTTTAAGGGAGTTGCAGGGAAATTTAATTGTTGGGCGGGCTTCGGGCCCACCGTACAAGAGTTTGAATAAACTGAGATGTTTCACCATTCTGGCTTAACAGGCTTTCCGGCCTGTTCCACAAAAAATAAACTTGATTGTGGAACAGGCCGGAAAGCCTCTTCATAAAAAGCTTATTGACAATAGTGCCAGATGTGAGAATAAACACAAATGTCCAAGTTAAGTGGGCGACAAGTTAAAATATTCAATCTCAAATCCCAAATTGATTGACGAACGATCGCGTACAATAAATCTGGGGAAAAAGTAGGCGCAGGCGGTTGCGGATTAGCGAAAGCTTGTCTGAGGAAAGTCCGGGCTCTCGAAAAACCAAACTTGCTGGGTAACGCCCAGTGCGAGCGATCGTGAGGATAGTGCCACAGAAAGATACCGCCAATTAGTCATTAGTCAGCAGTCATGGGTCGTTAGTAAGTAACTGAGGATTTTTGACTGGGAAGCAACAACTAATTTGGTAAGGGTGCAAAGGTGCGGTAAGAGCGCACCAGCAGCATCGAGAGGTGCTGGCTCGGTAAACCCCAGTTGGGAGCAAGGTCGGAGGGACTATGGTTGGTTTTTTACCAGTTCCGTTTTTTGGTACCGCTTGAGGCGTCTGGTAACAGGCGTCCCAGATAGATAACTGCCCTCGAAAACTGCTTGCAGTTGAGAGAACAGAACCCGGCTTATGTCCGACTTTTTCCCCCCCATTTAATTAAAATTACCGCTGGGAAATCAGGTTGACCAATCCTTTAGACCTGTTTTATGTTGGGAAAGGTGTGCACTGCACACCGGGAGGAAGATTTTGGGTAAGGTGCACCATAAGCACCGGGAGGAATATTGAGTTTGTTAAGGAAAAGTTTTTTATTAATATGAATCTGATACCAGTTTAAAAAAATAATGTCACTTTTGAAAACCTCCCAACCCGGATAGTCATCCGTGATTGCCACTTCTAAAATCTAAAATCTAAAATCTAAAATGGTATGATTTATCCGGGTCGCCAAAAGCAACTTGAAATATTAATTCAAAAATTGGGACTGACGAAGAATGCTTCGATAAAATGGCATCTCCTCGATTTAGCTTTGACCCATGCGAGCGCGTCAGCTAAGGCAAATTACGAGCAACTAGAGTTTGTCGGGGATGCAGTTGTGCGGCTGGCTGCGTCGGAATTGTTGTTTGAGATTTATCCTGACTGTACAGTGGGGGAATTTGCTGCTATTCGATCGATCTTGGTGAGCGATCGCATTCTTGCTAAAATCGCTGAAAGTTACGGCTTCGATCGCTATTTAATTGTTTCCAGCAGCGCCGCCGCAGACAAAACAGGCGCTGAACCCCGGCTGGCAGATGCTTTGGAAGCGGTACTGGCTGCGCTTTATTTGAGTACCCAGAGCTTAGAATTAATTCGCCCTTGGCTAGATTCTCACTTTCAACGCTTAGCGACAGAAATCCGCAGTGATCCTGCCCGCCAAAACTACAAAGCTGCTCTCCAAGAGTTGACTCAAGGCAAATACAAAACTTTGCCCAAATATAGCGTGCAAGAAACCGGGACAGTGCAGGGGGGGGAGGATCGTTTTACCGCAGAAGTTCTCATTCAGGGAAAGTTGGTAGCAGAGGGAAAAGGTCGATCGATCAAAGCGGCGGAACAAGCAGCGGCTCAGTCAGCTTTTAATAAATTAGTTAATAGTCAGTAGTCAGTCAACAGTGATTTGTTTGAGTTAAAACATAGATAATAATAACAAAATATGCTATAATTCCGGTGCGATTTTTGAAATTATAATCAATGAAAATCGGAATAGCTGTATTGGGTGCAGGTCGCTGGGGAGTTAACTTAATTCGCAACTTTCTCGAACATCCCAACAGCGAAGTTTTAGCGGTGGTAGACCCGAATCAAGATTCATTGGCAGCCGTTCAAAAACAGTTTAATCTGGATGTTTCGGTGATTCTAGCTACCGATTGGTTTCAAGTGCAAGCCTTGCCGAGACTGCAGGCTGTGGCGATCGCTACTCCAGCTTCCACACACTATACTCTCGCAGCAGCAGCGCTGAAACAAGGCTATCACGTCTTAGCAGAAAAACCCCTCGCCATCAACCTCACTGAAGCAATAGAACTTTGTCAATTAGCCGAAAAACAGCAGCGGCAACTCTTCGTTGACCACACTTATCTGTTTCATCCAGCAGTCGATCGAGGCCAAAGAATTATTCAACAGCATCAACTCGGAAAATTGCGCTACGGTTACGCCCAGCGCACCCATTTTGAACCGGTGCGCCATGACGTTGATGCCCTTTGGGACTTGGCTATTCATGATATCGCTATTTTCAATACTTGGTTGGAACAAACGCCAATTGAAGTAAGGGCGATCGGCACTGTTTTTCCGAAGGAAGAAGGAAGGAGGAACAAGGAAGAAGGAACAAGGAAGAAGGAACAAGGAATAAATCAAGAAGCAGCAGAAATTGAAAATCAATTTTCTCCTTCACTGCTGGGTACTAATCCTGCAGAAAAACTAGCAGATTTAGTTTGGGTAACGCTCACCTATCCCGACGGATTTCAAGCATTTATTCATCTGTGCTGGCTAAATCCCGACAAACAACGGCGCTTAACAGTTGTTGGCAGTTTGGGAACCTTGATTTTTGACGAAATGTCGCCAGAAACTCCCCTGATTGTGCAGCGTGGCAATCCAGATTGGGGAGGCGAAGAGAATAACTCTTTTGAAAGTGCGTTAGCGAAGCCCGCCCCTATGGGGGCTACGCCAACGAAGAGGATCGCGCCGCAGCCAACAAGCCTCAGACACCGCGAAGTGTTGAGTTTAGAACAAGTAGAACCGCTGAGGCGAGTGTGCGATCGCTTCCTCAATTGCGTGCAAACAAATACCCCCTGTCTTACCTCTTCGGGCGCCGCCTCCGTCGAATTAATCCGCATTCTCAGCACTTTGAGCAAATCCCTCGAACTCGGCGGACAGCCCCTAATACCCTTTTAGATTTTAGATTTTAGATTTTAGATTGGGAACATCACTCCTCAACTTTTGAAATTTCCCTTTTCCGTTACTAAGTCGGGGCTGTGAAAATAAAAACTTGACTGCTGGTTTACCGGCAAAGAAATCATCACCGTAGTACCTTGATTCACGCCCGCGCTGTGCAGGGTAATGCTTCCGATCATAGATTCCATTATCCTTCGCGAGATAGCTAAGCCCAAACCGTTACCGCCAAACTTGCGAGTTGTAGAACCATCAGCCATCACAAAAGGTTGAAACAATTTCTGCTGGTGCTCGGGATCTATACCAATTCCCGTATCTTTAATTGTCACCACCACCCAATCGCTTTGACCGCTGGTGCCAGTCGTACTTTCCCCACTGCCGTTAAAACTACCAGAATTAGTCCTCGACTCTAACCGCACAGATATATTAATGCTGCCCGACTCTGTAAACTTAACCGCATTGCTCAAAACATTTAAAAAAACCTGTTTTAGCTTCTCCGGATCGGCATGAACAATAATCGGATCGTGAGGAGCTGGCAAACTTAACTTCAAGCCTTTTTCCTCGATTGGAGTCGCTTGCAAATCAATCGCGTCTTCAAGTACCTGAGTAATATCAACTACTTCTAACATCATGGAGAACGTGCCGGATTCTATTTTAGCAATGTCCAAAATATCATTAATAATATTGAGCAATTGCATTGACGAGTCGTGGGCCCGCTGTAAAAATTCCATTTCTTCATCTCGGTCATCGCAGTAGCCGTCCCGCACAATTTGAATAAAACCAATAATCCCGTTGAGCGGGGTTCTCAATTCGTGAGAAATATTGCCCAAAAATTCATTCTTTAATTGATTGGCAACTTGCGCTTCCTTGGTTGCGACTTCCAATTCTTTGGCCCTGGATCTGAGACCCTGCACCATGCTGTTTAGTGCTTCTGATAGTTGATTGAATTCCCTAATTTGGAAATTTTGTGGCACTGTCTGCGACGCTTCTGTATCTACTTTCATCGCGTAGTCTCTCAGTTTTTCCACAGGACGCGCCAAGTCGCGAGACAGATATAAAGTCGCGATGATACTAGCAGCAACCAAACCTACAATTAAATTAAATAAAACTTGCTGAATTTCTTCCAAACCCGACAGAGCGTAATCTAAACGAGAGACAGCTAAAATAATCCACTTGCTGTTCTCCTGTGTAGTTGAAGGACTCGGGATAGCGGCGTATCCTGCTAGCAACTCTACACCATTTCTTTCAAAGGAAAATAGGTGGAGAAAAGCTGTGCCGCCGGCGATCGCCCTTCTGACAATACTTTTTAGTCGAGCGGCATCTGCCTCTTGGTCAATATTGCGGCCCACGCGGTTGATATTCGGGTGCGCCAAGATCGTCCCATCTTGGTCGATCGCCACCGTATAGCCGGCTAAAGAACCCTTGGGAGCGCTGGTTTGCACAGGCAATGCCGACTGCAAACTCAAAGCATAACTCAACTGCAGGGTATTGCCCCGACGAATGTAAACAGGAGCGCTCAACACCAAACTCGCTTGGCTATCGGAGCCTTCTTTACCCGCATCGGGAAAATCCTCAGCCCCCAAAGCCATCTTCTGATCGTTTGCTGTCCCCTGTCGCTGCGGAGGTAAGGACAGACTGATGTAAACGCTCTTGTCGTCCAGCAGCGTTTGCTGCTGCTGTACGGGTGGCCAAAATTTTGCGGGCAAGGACTGAATCGGCTGTTGCCCGCAAGTGCTTGCTATCACTTGATTTGTCTTTAAATTAGTCAATTGCAAGCAATCAACCTGCGCTGGCAACCGCTGCCCTAATTGGGCGATAAACTTTTGATAATCCTTCGGATCTACCGACTGCAACATCGAGCTTTCCGAAGCGCCGATCAGATTCGACTTCAGCGATTTCGCCCACTGTTCAATAGTGTCTGCTTTTCTGACTGCACTTTCTGTCAAGTTTTGACGAGCAGTTTCCAGAAGCGTCGAGCGTGCCTTGCGATAGGTAACATACTCCCCCACCAGTAGAACAGGTACGCTGAGCAACAAAATCCGCGACAGTAAAATACGGCGAAAGGAGGATTGACCTAACTTAACCATAGGAAATATCTAAATTAAGGTGCAACACCCAACAGCGACCATTACAGTGAAATAAACCAGACCGAAAGCATGAATCTGTCTAGGGGGCTCTGCTGACTGGACAACACAGCTTCAGAACAACATTTAAACACAATTATAGAAGCCACTGTAGTAATCTCGATTCTAAGTGTGTGGACTAAAAGATGCTCAGCAATTTGTTGGGCAAATGCCTGTGATTTCGGTCACACTTCCCTTCACAATTCTCGGAGCGAGTGACACCCGATCGCCCAGGTGCCTATTTTTCAGGCTGCAAAAAGCGTCGGGTGGACATACCGCAGTGGCTTGAAGCTAGAATCGCATAGATGCACTCGCCCCCAATTAACAGGCAAAAAGTTCGGTTTCCGGCTAGTGTACAGAGATCATTCTTGTTCGATCGGACTTTTTCTTTCCCAAGGCCTTCGAGAAATGGGCCAGAGATGAGCGATGCGAGATTTTGCACCTTGTCAAATATTTCTTTTGCCATCTGATTGATTCAGTGACAATAATTCACCTGTCAAACAAAAAGAATGAGACGATCGAGCTGCCGATCGACTCTGACAACCCTAATGTGGGGAACCTTTGCCCAAACAGTGCACCCACGCTTGGTAAATTCGCGGTCTCGACAATAATCTCCATAGCTTAATCGATGAAAAAAAACTTTAGCGATTATACGTATTATTACACAAACAACCGTCCGAGATATCATCACGCATATTTGATATCTCCCCTTTTAGAAATGCTGGCGATACTTCAGCAGACCAGCAAGACACAACTCCGAGTTTTGGATCTCGGCTGTGGCAATGGCAGCCTCAGTCACGTTATCGCAGAGCACGGCTGCGAAGTTGTCGGCGTTGACACTTCAGCGGCCGGAATTGCCATCTCCCGTCAAAGTTTCCCCGAATGTCAGTTTATCGAAGCAGATATTTACGACCTTCCAGATACCGATATTTTGAACTCATTTGATGTTGTCTTAGCTATTGAAGTAATCGAACACTTGCTTTATCCTAAAGAACTCGCAAAAACTGCGAAAAAATGCCTCAAGCCGGGAGGAAGATTAATTATTTCCACACCATATCACGGCTATTTAAAAAATCTGGCTTTAGCGGTCTCTGGCAAACTAGATCAACATTTTACCGTTCTTTGGGATAACGGTCACATTAAATTTTTTTCAGTAGAGACGCTGACCAAGTTATTAACATCTGAAGGATACACAGACATAAAATTTAAATTTGCTGGTCGGTGTCCTTATCTTTGGAAATCAATGTTATGCTCTAGTAAGTTTTCAGGATAACCTAAAAATTTATGAGTTGTGAGTGGTCAATAAATTAAGTTTCTTGACTAGACTACCAGGCCTCATAAAAAGTAAAAAATAAGTTTCACGCACAAAAAGTAAAATGACTGTTGGCGTTTGGATATTAGGCGATCAATTGTGGGAGAACCAAGTTGCTCTCAACCGCACAGATGATAAATCCTCCCTACCGATAATTTTAATTGAATCTTGGCAGCACGTTCAACAGCGGCGCTACCACCAACAAAAATTAGTATTAATTTGGTCGGCAATGCGCCACTTCGCGAAAGAATTGCGCGACGGTGGATGGCAAGTTACTTACACAAAATCGGAGGACTTTGAAGCACCTCTCAAAGCTTGGATACAAGCTCACAATATCACCGAAGTGCAGGTGATGGCTCCGAACGATCGACCTTTTTTACAGATCGTTCAAAACTTGCAACTCCCCTGTCAAACAACCCTAATTCCCAACAATCAATTCCTCTGGACAGAAACAGAATTCAAAGATTGGGCTTCAAGCCGCAAACGTTTGTTAATGGAAGACTTCTATCGAGCCAGCCGCCAGCGTTTTCAAGTTTTAATGGATAGCAGCAATAAACCTGTGGGAGGGAAGTGGAATTTTGACAAAGAAAATCGTCAGCCACCCAAAGGAAAACTGGATACCCCGAAACCTCTATGGTTTGAACCGGACGCCATAACTCAAGAAGTTATCGCACAAGTTAAATCTTTATCTTTCCCAACTTACGGCAAGATTGAACCTTTTCGCTGGGCGGTTACACGAGAGCAAGCATTGCAAGTATTAGATAATTTCATCGAACAGTGTCTCCCCGCTTTTGGCCCTTATCAAGACGCGATGGTAACGGGAGAGGAAACAATGTGGCATTCCCTAATTTCTCCGTATCTCAATATTGGATTACTTCATCCTTTAGAAGTTATTCAAGCGGCCGAAACAGCCTACCTCGAAAAAAACTTAAATTTAAACGGCGTCGAAGGTTTTATCCGCCAAATTATGGGCTGGCGAGAATACATTCGCGGTGTGTATTTTTACGTGGATGCTGATTATTTTGGAAATAATTGGTTCAACCACACTCAGCCGCTGCCGGAGTTTTTTTGGGACGCTAGTAAAACAGATATGAACTGTTTGCGCCAAGTTTTAACTCAAGTCGAAGGCACCGGTTACGCGCACCATATCCAGCGGTTGATGATTTTGAGCAATTTTGGTCTAATTGCGGGAATCTCGCCCCAGGAGCTAGAAAAATGGTTCCACAGTGCGTTTGTGGATGCCTATGACTGGGTAATGCAGACTAATGTGCTGGGTATGGGTTTGTTTGCTGACGGCGGTGTGTTGGCCTCGAAGCCCTATGCTGCTTCTGCCAATTACATTAATAAAATGAGCAATTATTGTCGGGGGTGCAAATTCGATCGCACAGTGCGATCGGGCGAAAATGCTTGTCCCTTCAACTTCTTCTACTGGGATTTCCTAGCGCGCCACCGGGACAAACTTCAGTCGATCGGTCGCATGAGCTTTATCTTAGCCAATCTCGACAAAATGCCGCCGGCCGAATTGGCAACCATCCGGCAAAAAGCGGCAGAGTGGCACTTAGTCAGTTGACTGTTGTCAGTTGACTGTTGTCAGTTGTCAGTTGTTAATCCTTTGCAGTGGCTAATAACAAATAACCAATAACATTAATCAACAGTCAACAGTCAACAGTCAACAACGCCCCATGCCCCATGCCCCATTCCCCATGCCCTTTGCAATTCTTATTTTTTCCCTGACTTTTCCCTAAACATTCCACAGCGTTTCCACAGGCAAGTCTCAGGTTTTCCACAGATACGACAAAGTTTTCCACAGAAATTAACGGCACGGTAGCATCTTGCTGCGGAATTGGGGATTTCCTTAACTTGCTGGCTAATTCCTTATAAACCCCCCCAATACATAAAGATATGTAACAAAAAATGCCATAAAAAGCTCATTCTTTCGTAAACCTTTTTTTTATATAAAGGAGTTTGTAATATTTCGCAACATTGACAAACCCACCCCCTCATAGCGCACAATGATGCGACCGACCTAAAAAAAAGCGCTCTGATTTCGGCTGTGCCTGCACCTGTATCCGGCCGAAGGGGGGGTTCTGTTTTCAATTTATTAGCGAAACTAAAAAAAATGATGAACCCAACAGTCAGTATTTTTGCTGAAATTCCCGAAACGCTGCACGATTCTCTCAAAACTTACCTAGAAACCCATCCCGAATGGGATCTAGACCGAGTATTTTGCGCGGCCCTGTCGCTGTTTTTGTTGCAGAATGCCGATAGCGGTACGCCTGAAGCTTCGCGCAGTTATCGCCAAGCTGCGAGAGTTTATCTCGAAACTCTGTTTCAATCTCCTCAAGACTTGCACAGCAACAATGTAACTCCGTCATCTTAAAGGATCAGGGCAGAGGGGGAGACGCGGTTTCTGCGAAGGATTTTAGTTGACCGAGGGCGCGCGCTGCATAGCTGTCAACTTCAGCTTAAAATCCCTGAGATCTATCGCTTATAGCTTAACGCCGAGCCCCATTGCATCTCCCTTAAGAAGCAGGGCGGTTTCATTCTCATGAAAATCGCGATTTTGTAGGGTAGTGTCCCCGTGCCTACCCCCTCCACGGACGAGGGAATCGGTGTTTCAAATATCGGGGCAACCACGGGGGGATTGCCCCTACAAGAGAATGAAAAATCCCCCCGGACAATCAGGGGATGCCGGGGGGATAAACTGCCTTAATCGTCAAACAGTAGACTGGTAGTAAATAAGACGCGCTTGTTTACACCCAGGGTGCTTATGGCGCACTCTACAGACTACAAACTAATGGCTGAAGATTACATCATGCCCATGCCGCCCATGCCGCCCATGCCGCCCATGCCGCCCATGCCACCCATGCCGCCCATGCCGCCCATGCCGCCCATGTCGCCCATGTCGCCGCCGGCTTTTTTCTTCTCGGGTTTTTCGACAATCACAGCTTCAGTTGTCAAAACCATACCAGCGATGGAACCGGCATTTTGCAAAGCCGATCGCACCACCTTAGCCGGGTCAATAATCCCGGCGGCAATCATATCTTCGTACACGTCGGTGAGAGCGTTGTATCCAATGTTGAACTCGCTCGCCCGCACTCGCTCGATGACGATCGAACCTTCAACACCCGCATTATCAGCGATTTGACGCAAAGGTGCTTCCAAAGCTTTCTTCACCAAGTCAGCGCCTACTTGTTCTTCGGCGTCTAAAGTATTTCTGATCGCATCTATTTTTGTAATCAGGTGAATTAGCGTCGTGCCACCGCCGGCAACGATACCTTCTTCCACAGCAGCTTTAGTAGCGTTCAAAGCGTCTTCAATACGCAGTTTACGGTCTTTGAGTTCGGTTTCGGTAGCTGCGCCGACTTTAATTACAGCGATGCCGCCGGCGAGTTTGGCGATGCGTTCGGTTAGCTTTTCTTTGTCGTAGTCGGAATCCGTCGCTTCTAGCTGCTTGCGGATTTGCTCGATCCGTTTTAGCACGTCAGCTTTGTGTTCTTCGCCAGCAACAACGATCGTGTTTTCTTTGTCGATCGTAATTTTGCGGGCGGTACCGAGCATTTCTAGGGTTGCGGTATCGATGCTGAGTCCGACTTCTTCGGAAATCAGTTGACCGCCAGTAAGAACGGCGATATCTTGAAGCATAGCTTTGCGCCGCTCGCCAAAACCAGGAGATTTCGTTGCTGCGATGTTCAATACGCCGCGGGCTTTGTTGACTACCAGAGTTGCCAAAGCTTCGCCTTCAATATCTTCGGCGATAATTAGCAGCGGTTGACCTGTGCGGGCGATTTTTTCGAGAACTGGAATTAGTTCTTGAATCGAGCTAATTTTTTTGTCGGTAATCAGGATGCGAGCGTTTTCGTACTCGACTTCCATGCGATCGGTGTTGGTGACGAAATACGGAGAAAGATATCCGCGATCGTACTGCATCCCTTCGACAACTTCCAATTCTGTTGTCAGAGATTTCGACTCTTCAACAGTAATTACGCCGTCTTTGGTGACTTTTTCCATTGCTTGGGCAATCATGGCGCCGACTTCTTCGTCGTTACCGGCGGAGACAGTGGCGACTTGAGCAATTGCAGCCCCTTCGACGGGTTTCGCCAATTTCTCGATTTCCAGCACCAAGTGGGCGATCGTTTTTTCAATACCCCGGCGCAGCGCGACTGGGTTTGCGCCTGCTGCGACATTCTTCAAACCTTCGCGAATGAGGGATTGAGCTAGAACCGTTGCGGTTGTTGTGCCGTCGCCTGCGATATCTTTAGTTTTGGAGGCGACTTCTTGAATTAAGCGAGCGCCGGCATTTTCCAGGGGGTCTTCGAGTTCGATCTCCCTAGCAACGGTGATACCGTCGTTAACAATTTGGGGAGCGCCGTATTTCTTTTCCAATAGGACGTTCCGGCCTTTCGGGCCCAAGGTGATGCGGACTGCATCGGCGAGTTGATTGACGCCGCGTTCTAGTGCCCGCCGAGATTTGTCGCTAAATGCAACTATTTTGGTCATGTTTGTCTCCAATCGCTTACATTAGCAAATTTAGCACTCTCTGAGGCTGAGTGCTAAGTCGATCGATTTTTGATTGTAGCGCGACTCAACGCTGGGCGGGATTGCGGGGACGGATGGGAGATTTGGGCGATCGTTCCGGGTGGCTAAGGACAGGGCATTGCCGTGTCCCCACATATCTCGTGTCGCCACAGATATAATGTGGTTTGTTACATATCGATATACTCAGGTTTTGGTTGAGGTCAAAACCTAATTTTGATGGCGCGTTATCCCAAAGCAGAATTTTTATTAAAAATTTCTTAACTTGTGTTTTCCGTCATCTACCTTTCGATAGAGCTTCTATTCTTTTTTCAGATTTCTACCTTCTATGGATCGTCAATTAAATAATTTCCCTTTTTTCTTGTGGGATGGGCGTCCCGCCCGTCCCCAATAGACGGGCGGGACGCCCATCCCACAACAGTCATGAAAAGTGGATTTTATTTAATTCTCATCCCTATAGCAACCGCCAAGACTATTAGGACGTTCTTAATTGCTGAAAACCTTGAGGAAGATTCCTTCTTCCTTCAGCATCCATCCGTTACATCCGTTACAAAATCCGCTGCCGAACCTTCTTCCTTCTTCCTTCTTCCTTCTTCCTATGGCTCGTTATTCTCGACTGCAAAAACTCGGCTCTTATATGCGCCCGCACTGGAAGCCAACATTCTGGGGCATTTTTTCGCTATTAATTGTCAATGCTGTGGGCGTTTACATTCCCCTGCTGATTCGGAATTCAGTTGACACTCTCCAAGTTGCGACTAAATTTGACGAAGTTTTCAACTTCGTGGCACTAATTCTGATCCTCGCCTCCATTATGTGGGTAATTCGGATGGTGTCGCGGATTCTGCTGTTTGGCGTGGGGCGTCAAGTAGAATTTGACCTCAAACAGCAAATATTTAATCATTTATTAACATTAGAACCGTCTTATTTTGCAGCCAATACGGTAGGAGATTTAATTAACCGGGCTACTTCCGATTTGGACAATATTCGGCGCTTGGTGGGGTTTGCAGTGCTGAGTTTGGCGAATACGGCATTTGCCTATGCTTTGACTTTGCCGGTGATGTTGGGGATTAATGTAAGGCTGACGTTGTTTGCGATCGCAGTTTATCCTTTAATGCTGGTTTTGGTACAGTTATTTAGCGACAAACTTCGCATCCAACAGTTAGCCGTGCAAGAGGAATTGTCGGCGATGAGCGATTTAATTCAGGAAGATATGAGCGGGATGTCCGTAATTAAAATCTACGCTCAAGAAGAAAACGAACGCCGAGCTTTTCGCAATTCCAATGCGAAGTTGCTATCAGCAAACTTGGAATTAGCAAAAACTAGAAACTTTATTTTTCCGCTGCTGGGCGGTTTGGCAAGCATTAGTTTGTTGGTGCTGCTTTCTGCTGGTGGGGGGGCAATTGCTAATGGCCAAATTAGCATTGGCGATTTTGTGGCGTTGCTGATTTATGTGGAGCGTTTGGTGTTTCCGACGGCGCTGTTGGGTTTCACAATTACTGCTTACCAGCGGGGAGAAGTGAGTGTCGATCGCATCGAATCAATTCTGACTGTGGAACCGCAAATTAAGGATACTGCCGATGCAGTTGAACTTGCAACTCCAGTCAAAGGCGAAATTGCGGCTCGCCATCTAAATTATACGTATCCCGGCGCTAAGACACCCGCGCTTAAAGATGTTGATTTTACCATAAAACCGGGAGAAACTGTCGCAATCGTTGGGGCGATCGGCTCAGGAAAATCAACTTTAGCTAATGCACTGCCCAGACTGCTGGACATCGATCGGGGTCAGTTATTTGTAGACGGACAGGATATTACCGAGGTAAAATTGACCGAATTGCGCGGGGCGATCGCCTACGTTCCGCAAGAAAGTTTCCTGTTCGGCACTACCATCAAGAATAACATCCGCTACGGAAACCCTTTAGCGGAACAGCCGGAGATTGAAGCCGCAGCAAAACAAGCGCAAATTCACGCCGAAATCCTCAACTTTCCCCAGCAGTACAAAACAGTTGTCGGCGAGCGCGGCATTACTTTATCCGGCGGACAACGGCAGCGGACAGCACTTGCTCGCGCTTTGTTAGTTGACGCCCCCGTGCTCATTTTGGATGACGCTCTTTCCAGCGTTGACAATCAAACTGCTACCGACATTTTGCGAAACTTGGCAACGGGAACCGATCGCAAAACAGTAATTTTTATCTCGCATCAAATGTCAGCGGCGGCCAGTGCCGATCGCATTTTTGTGATGGAGAGAGGAGAAATAGTTCAGAGCGGCACTCACCTTGAATTGGTAGGGCAAACAGGGCTTTATCAGTATTTGTGGAACCAGCAAAAATTAGAGGAATTGCTGCATTGACAAGTGACAGATACTTTGAGTTATATCAAATCCGCTAGCATCGGAATTAATATTATTCACAGCCTGGACACATTGGTGACAAGTTAAGGAAAAAGGGAAATTGTCAAGGGTAGTATTTGCATGGGTCTGGGATCGTGGGAAACTTAT